>JAKPTH010000460.1 GCA_029571125.1 bacterium | reverse complement strand
CGCAAACGACTTTTATCCAGTTCGTTCCTACGTCGAGCCCCACTGAAACTTTTGGACCACCAAATAGCGCCATAAGACATCCTCCCGCTCAAAAATAGCGAATGTTTTTATAAAACGGTTTAATTTTATTACATTAATTTTACATAGCCTTCATCGTGCATCTGCTTCAGGCAGCGTACGAGCTTTTTACCCGCGCTTTCGGCGTTAGCGCTGATAGTTTCGACTTTGGACATTTCGCCGGCGTCTAGAAACATGCCGCCGCACTTCTGGCAATATTCGATCATCAGATCGCTTTTGGGAGAGTATTTCATAGTGTGAAGCTTGTTTGAGCAGCTCGGACAGACTAAAGAAGTTAAAACCGCGGTTTGAGCCACGGCCCTGTAGTCTGGGAAGTCTGTTTCCATCTCCGCCGCTCTGGCGGTTTCGCCCCTGTCCATCCACATGCCGCGGCACTTATCGCATAAATCGACGGTGACGCCTTCGGATGTGTTGAAAGTATGCAGCGTTTTTTCCTTGCATTTAGGGCAGGCGAGCGCGCTTCGCTGATGCAGGCTGAAACGCAGGTTCCAGACTTCGCGGCTGATTCTGAGCTTCACGTCTTCGAGTTTGCCTGCTATGTTTTTAAGCTCGCCCAGCTCGCCGCCGTCGAACCATACGCCGTTGCAGGCTTCGCAATAGTCTATCATGAGCTGCGAAGAGCCCGTGTATTTCATTTCTTTCATGCTTATGAGACATTGCGGGCATTTTTTCGCGCTCGCTTTAGCTTCCTTGGCGAGGCGCGCTATATCGGGAATATCCTTGGCGAAATTCGTGAAGTCGCCGACTTCGCCTTTTTCGAACCATACGCCGCCGCACTTCGGACAAGCGTCAACTTCAACGCTTGCGGATATTTTTTGAGCGATAAGATCGGTTTCATTGCAGTTAGGGCATTTTTTCATTTAAAGCAACACCTCGCCTGTTATTAAAATATCTTTTAATTATGCCTGAAACGGCTTAAGGAATTAATTCCTTTGGCCTTACGCATAATAATTATAGCAAAACAAAGCGCGTCGGATGAATGGTAATTTTACTTTATTTGCTTTTTTTAGGGCTTTTTTTGTTTTCCGTTATAAGCTCGTTGATTATCTGTTCGTCGACTTCATGGCCCATGCCTTTTTTCTTGAGCGTGTAGAACACTCTTCTAAGGCGCATAAGGCGTCTTGCCGTGTCGGGATCTTTCTTTTTATTGAATTCGAATTCGGCGATAGGCAATACTTCTACCAGGTCTTTATAGAGTTTCTGCTCTTCGGCCGAAAGTCTTTCGAGCGAAAACTTGCCGTCCGGCGGAGTGGACGCCGACGCTTCGGCGCTTTCTTCTTCTGCCGCGGGGGCGGCGGCGGCGTCCGCGTCGTTAGCGGAAACCACTTTGTTTTCTTTATTTACGTCGAACTGGTAATTTTTTACTTCGCCGGTGGAAGCGTCTTCGACTTTAATGTTTTTTGTCTGCTTGCCGCGGCCTGAAAGAACCGTTTCGATTTCTTCTATCACGAAAATAGCGTCTTCGTAATTGCCTTCACGAGCCTGAGTGGCGGATATGGTTAAAATATCTTCGAGCTCGGCGCGGGTTTTTTTGGAAAGTTCGCTTTTTTTCTGTGAAAAAAGCTTGACCGCGTCGATCATTTTCTGATCGTATATGGCCTTTAATTCGGCTTCTTCGGCCGCTTTTTTCGCGTCGGCCGTTTTCTTGTCGGCCTTCGGCGCTTTCTTTTCGGTTTTAGCGGCTTTCTTTGCGGGCGCTTTCGCCTTTTTTTCTTGGGCTGAAACGCCGCCGTTAAAGCCAGCTATAAATAAAAGCGCTATCGCCAGCGCCAACGACTTTAAAATTTTTACTTTCATCATTAATCCCCCAAACATTATATAAAAATTTTTTTACTTTTTAGTGTAGTTACTTTTTGAATAAACTTAATTTTATCATATCGAAAAATATATGTCAAACTATATGTTTATTCTTTGGCATAATATGTGCCGAGACTTTTCTGGCACAAAGATATCTGGTATGTCGCTTCGTCGCGCCAGTCGGCTTTGGGATTTAATTTATAAGCTTTTCTGAGCTCGAATTCGCCTTCAGCCCATTTTTCGAGTTTGACCAGGATGATGCCGTAAATAAAATGCGCGTCCGGCGCTTTAGGGTTCTGAAGTATGGATTCGCGGGCCAGCTTGCTGGCTTCTTCATATTCTTTTTCGCGCAGCTTGATTTTAGCTTTTTCAAGATTGGTTTCCGCGACTATCATCTTCTGCTCGGCCTGTTCGTTGTTTAGCTCGTCAACCCATCTGTCCACGTCGCTTTTTTTGTATTTTTCATATTCTCCCAGTTTGAACGACGGCGGGGCGGGAAAAAAATTTTTGACCGTGTTTTCGTCCACTCCGAGGTATTCCGCGAGCTCGAGGCTGTTCATATATTCTTTCATTGAATGATTCTCCCTTCCGTTTCGAGATTGATGGTTTTTAAAGCTTTTACATATTCGACTAAAACGTCGTTTATTTTTACGCCGTCGCTGAAACGCTCCGGCACTGAAGAAAACATCGTAAATCCGTCGCCGCCGGCCGCCGTGAAATCGCTCATGGCGATCGTATAAAGATTGTTGTCGTTTATGGGCTGTCCGTTTAAGGAAAGCTCCACGACGTTGCCTTCGCTGTATTTAACCCTTACGCCTTTCGATACGTGAAGAAAGCAGCCGCAGGTGCCTTTCATGCGCGCTTTGGCTATCATGGTAAAAGCCTCGCGCAATGTTGCCCCTTTGACGGTAAGCTTGGTTATGGTATTGCTGAAAGGAAATACGTTGACGCAGTTTTCTATGGTTACTTTACCTTTGGCGATGCCGTTGCGTATGCCGCCGCCGTTTATGACCGCTATATCGGCCTGCGAGTGCTTCTGCATCGCATCGGCTATAAGGTTGCCGAGATTTGTTTCGCGGGCCCGGACCGAATCTTTGTCGCCTATCAAAGGCGTGAGAGTTTCCGCGATTTCGATGCGGACTTCTTTTGCGATTTTTTCGCCGTATCCGGAGATGATTTTATTGACTTGCGGGTCTTTCGGAATGTTTTTATCCATCCTGTTGAGACGGCCTTCGACCAGGCGCCATTTTTTAGAGGCCCTGGAGTAAGCCATATCTACCTCACCCACATATTCGCCTTTTTCAAAAGCCTGATTGATGACTACCTGCTTGCCTTTGGACGTGCGCAATACGACCGGCGAAACAAGCATGGAATGAGAGTGGCCTCCGATGATCAGGTCGATGTCTTCTACGAGTTCGGCAAGCTCGAGGTCTTCTTTGAGGCCCATGTGCGATAAAATGAGTATCATGTCGACTTCAGGCCTTAATTTCTTTACTATCGGAGTTACTGCTTCTACCGGATCGCTCACTTTAATGTCCATGAGATTTTTCACGTTTACCAGAGTGAAAAGCTCTTTGGTAAGAACTCCTATAATGGCTATTTTCAGGCCGCCGGTTTCCTTGATGATGTAAGGGCTTATCTTTTTTGAAGCGCCTTTGTATGTGCCGCCGAAAATCACGTTGCAGTTGACCACCGGAAATTTTACGTTGCCGAGGGCTTTCAGAAGCCATTGCGGGCCTTCGTCGAATTCGTGGTTGCCGAGGCACATGGCGTCGAAACCTGCTATGTTCATGCATTCGTAGTCGGCGAGCCCTTTGAAGAAGTTGAAAAACATGGTGCCCTGGAAAACGTCGCCTGCCGAGAGCAGTAAGACGTTTTTATGAGCTGCGCGCACGGACTTTACGAAAGCCGTAAGGCGCGCCAGGCCGCCGACTTCGTCGGTGGCGTTATTATAATTGACCACGTGGCTGTCGGCATGAGCGTGCGTGTCGTTGGTGTGAAGGACTTTTATAAGTATTTCGTCGGAGCTGAGCTCTTCGTGAGCGAAAGCGGCGCCCGTCATAAGCAGAAACGCGAAGCAGAAGCAAGCTGCGCGCAACGCAAAAGACGCCGCCGTCCTGACGCTTTTGCCGCGGCAGAATATTTTTTCAATACCTATTTTCATTAAATTACCAGCCTTTCCGTTAATAAATAAGCTTAAAAAAATGGAAAAAGTGTTAAAACGTCTTTTAGTTTATTGGAGTATTGAAAGATAGCGTTCCGCCGAATCGGGAAATAAAGTGAATACGTTGGAACCGTGCGGAAGCGCTTTGGCGACCTCGCAGGCCGCGGCGGCCGCGGCTCCCGATGAAATGCCGGCCAGCAGGCCCTCGCTTGACGCGAGCGTCCGGCAATATTCAAAAGCTGTTTCATTGCTTATTTTTATAATTTTATCTATGATGGAAACGTTTAATATTTTCGGAACGAAGCCGGCTCCGATGCCCTGGATCTTATGCGCGCCCGGAGCGCCTCCTGACAATACCGGCGAAGCTTCGGGTTCCACGGCGCAGATCATAACGTCGGGATAGAATTTTTTTACTACCTCCGAAACTCCAGTGAGCGTTCCGCCGGTTCCCACGCCGAAAACCAGCGCGTGGGGCTTGATGGAATACTGGTTCATGAAGCCGAGGAATTCGGGCGCGGTCGTTTCGCGATGCGCCTGCGGATTTGCCGGATTTTCAAACTGCTGCGGCATGAAATGGTCGCGGGCGTTTTCTTCGGCTATGGCCTTAGCTGTTTCTATGGCGCCGCGCATGCCCCTGGCGCCTTCGCTTAAAATTATTTCGGCGCCGAGATGCTTCAATATCGCTCTGCGCTCTATAGTCATCGTTTCGGGCATTACGAGCTTGAGTTTTATTTTGAGGGCCGCGCACACGAGCGCGAGTCCGATTCCGGTATTGCCGGACGTGGGTTCGATCACCACGGTGTTTTCGTTTATCTTTTTTTCGGCTATGGCCGCTTTTATCATATTGCTGGCTATGCGGTCCTTAACGGAAAAGCCCGCATTGACGGATTCTATCTTGGCGAAAACTTTCCTGCCGGCCGTTTCGGGTTTGTCTTTTAAAACGCGCATTATCGGAGTGCCGCCTATGCGCGATAATATGGGAGCGGTTATATTCATGCTTAATCCCTCTTTTTAAAAACTATCAGTAAATCCAACCGGTTATTATTTCTTCCATGGCCGATATCTGCCACTGATTTTCTATTTTTGCGACGTAAAACACTATGACTTCGCTGTGGGTGCCGGTTTCGCTGAAACGCACATGCACTTCGCCTGTCGTTTCGCCGAGGTTCTGGGCTATTACGTCGATGTCCTTGTTTTGTATGTGCGCCGACATTTCCTTGAGGGTCATTTCGACGATATTGGGATCGTTCGCCATCAGGTCCTGTATGCTTTTTTTCAGTTCGCTCATTTTCGCTTCGCTGTCGGTTAAAAAACTGTTTTTAACTTCGTCGGCGACTTTTGATAATTTGAGGATTTCGAGCAGGGCCGCGTCCGGGAGCAGCGCGATTTTTTTCAGGACGGATTTCGTAAACGGTTTGGAATCTACGTAAGTAAGGGCGTCTTTGAAATTGCCCGATTTAACCATTGTGACGAAAAGCGTCACGCGCGCGTCGGCCGAGCGGGTATTGATGCAGGCGGGCGAAAAGGCGCAAAGGCAAATGACGATCAATGAAATGAACATGAGTTTAATGTTGGTTTTGTGCGGCATTCTATATTACCTCGTTAAAAATAATCTTGAAAAGCATATCCGGGTTATGTTAAAATCTTAGCGAGTATATCATTTTTTTATAAAAAGGTCAATTAAAATGTGGATAACGTTAGTAGAAAATTTTCATATTTCGCCGGTTAAATTGAGCGAACTCGAAGCTATCGAAAAGCGCGTCATGGGGGAGTCCGGCATTAATTCATACACCCTGCAGCCTTTCGCGCACTACGCTAAAATATTTACCATTGAACTGACTCCAGGGCGGCCGGAGCGATGCGAAGGGGGCGGCGAAATACTCGAAACCGAAAGCTTGACGCAAAACGGCGGAGCCGTCCCGCCGGGTGATAATACGGGCATAATCGTCTCCCCGGCTTTTGATATTGACGGCCGCCGGAAGGTTTACGGCGCCGCGGAATTTATACGCTCCTTTTCCGACCTCGGCCACGTGCATCTTTTCGGATTTTATGTCGACGAAGTCCTGCGCTCGAGCGGCGCAGCGTCATGGTTTTTAAACCGCTGCGAAAATAGTTTGAAGCGCGGCCACTCGATTTGCTCTATAGACCTGAGCGTGGCGGAAGATAACCTTCGCGCCGTGGCTTTTTACCGTAAAAACGGTTACTCGGTCCTGGAAAGCGTTAAGGATTATTACGGATCAGGCCGCGACAGGCTTATCATGAATAAAAAAATTTAATATAATGCAGGAGCTTCGTTTTGATGAACTATATTCTGGCCTCGCTTTTACTTTTCGCTATTGCGTTCAACCTGTTTTTTTCCCGTAGAAATAAATACGAGGTGGAAGGCTATGAGCGGTCGGGCGAAAAATACGAAGATTATTGCGCCAGGCGCATGCCGGCGGCCGGAGAAAAGCTCCTGCCGTGCTTCAGATATCTGGATCTGGCCGGCTTCGACAGGCTTTGCATTCTTGAAAAAAAGCCTGCAGCAGCTTCTGCGGGCCTTAAATCCGCCGCCGAAAGCTCCGCTGAAAAAAAAGACGTTAATGAAATTAAGGCTTCGGAAGAGGCCGTTTTTGTTTTCATTAATAAAAATTATTGCATATATCTCGATATCAGGGTCGCGGGCGATAAGCTTAAATGCGTGGAGTTGATGAGCCAGTTTTCCGATTCAAAAATTTATATCATCGGTTCCGACGAAAAAATGGCCGGAATCGATTCCAGATGGATCGATTACGAATTTTTGCCCCCGCCGGCAGGGGTATTTGAAGAAGGACCCCTGCTGGATTATATTTGCCCGGCGATAAAAAAACAAATAGATAAGATGAGTTCGGCGCACGCCGCCGGCCGGTCGCCGTTTTATGCCACCGGCTATAATTATGCTTCGTGCAGGAACTACGTGGCCGATATAGTAAAATTAAATAAAATGGCCGAAGAGATGTCGGCGGCTGAAAGAAAATAAGCGTTCAGCCGCCGGCCGGTTTGCCGCCGAGGTTTTATATATTGATTTTTGCCATCATTTCCATGGCGCGGTGTTCGATTTCCGAATTTTTGGGCGCGAAAGCCGAAGCCAGCTTGAATTCTTCGTACGCTTCCGAAAGCATGCTTTTTTTGGCGTATGCGATGCCCAGGACGAAATGCGCCTCGGGATCGCTGTTATTGATATTGAGAGCGCGTTTGGCTTCAATTATGGCGTCGTCGAACTGCCGCTGGGAAATAAGAGTGGAAGCA
>JAKPTH010000456.1 GCA_029571125.1 bacterium | reverse complement strand
TAAACGGATAATTTTAATTTAATTTTTATGCATGTGATTTTCTAAAGCGGGCCGCCTTAGCCGGCGCCCGCTTTAAAAAAACGTTATATTTTTTCGATTATGTATGGAGCGAATTTTTCGCTGGATTCTTTTTTTACTCTGAACGAAAGGCCGCTGAAATTTTCATTGTTGTCTTTTTTCAATTCTTCGAATTTTTTTGCGATCGACAGCGCCTGGATGTAGAACTGGTATTTTACGCCGTCGCCGGTGTTTTCAACGTCTACTACGGGAGCGTAGCCTCTGTTTGTGAATACCACGTATGGTTCCGAAATGACTTTCAGACTCGCGAAATCCGTTGTGCACCTGAATGTTGGTAATTTTTCTTTTTCCACTTTACTTCTCCTCCTTAAAAATTGGAAGTTTTTTCTTTGGTTGGCAAAATGATACGATTTTGCGATTTTTTATTTACCGTTTATTTTAGCAGTTTTTCAAGTTCGTCGATCTTTGACGAGATATAGTCGAAGCCTTTCTGCCAGAATTTTTTGTCGCGGATATGGATGCCGACGTATTTGAGCATATCTTCGGGAGTGGTAATAGAGCCCGAAGAAAGGAGCTTGAGAAACCCCGGTTTGAATTTAGCGCCTTTTTCGCAGTAGCTCTGATAGAGCGCGAGCACTAAAAGAAGAGCGAAGTTATAGCTGTAGCAGTAAAAAGGCGTATGGAAAATATGCGGGATTACAGACCATTCCACCGAATAGTCTTTATTTATGTTGACCGAGTCGCCGAACATTATTTTGAGCTCTTTTTCGTAGATGACGTTGAGGTCTTCGGGGCTGAGCAGCCGTGAAGCGCTCTGCTTGTGGGCTTCCTGTTCGAAACGCGTGAACATGTTCTGGCGGAAGGATGTGGCGAAGTAATCTTCGAGCTTGCTGGTCAAAAGCGTGATTTTTTCTTCTTTGCCTTTTAATTTTTTGAGAAGGTCGTCTGTGACGACGCTTTCGGCGAATATTGAAGCGGTTTCGCACAGCGGCAGGATCGCGTGATAGTTAAGGATCGTATTTTTAGACGAGAGCACTGCGTGTATGGCGTGGCCGAGCTCGTGCGCGAGAGTCATGACTTCGCGGAGGTTGCCGGTATAGTTCATAAGAACGTACGGATGCAGCTGCGGTATGGAAGAAGAGCAATACGCGCCGGATTTTTTGTTGGGGCCGATGCGCGCGTCGATCCATTTATTATTGAAAAAATCGGACGCTATTTTGTGGAAAGACGGATCGAAATTTTTAAAGCTTTCGAGCACTATCTCACGTGCTTCGTTCCAGTCGAATTTCTGGGTCTGAGAAGCGGTGGGAGCGTAAATATCGTACAAGTTCAATTTTTTGACCTTAAGCATTTTTGCCTTGAGCTTATAGTAACGGTGAACAAGGCCCGAATTTTTGGTCGTGACTTCCACGAGGGCGTCTATGACTTTGTTGTCGATTTCGTTGGATATGTTACGCGGCTCGTCCGCCCTTTTATAACCGCGCAGTTTGTTTTCCTGGGCGTGATCGCGGACTATCATGTTGTATAATCCGGTAAGCACGAGAAGGTTGTCGCGGTATTTTTCGAAGTACAGCTCGGCCGACTGCTTTCTGAGTTCGGGCGACTGATGGTAGCGCAGGTTGCGCAGCTGGCTGCCGTTCATTTCCGTCACTTTGCCGTCAGGCATTTTGACTTTGAACCTGAAAGACGCGGTGAATTCGTCGTAAAGCTGCACCACGTAATTTTTTGCGTTAAGATTTTTGATGTTTATTATCTGCTCTTCTTTTTCGCTGAGCTGGTAAGGCTTGAATGCCCTTATAACGTCTATCTGGTGGGAATAATTGGCCAGTTCCTTTGAGGCTTTGAGCTTTTTTATGGAGGGCTCGGCGATTTCGCAGAGCTCGAGCCTGAAAAATAAAAGCTTGTTTTCGATTTCCGCGCATTTTTCTTCGGCGGCGCTCAGCAATGATTTGGCTTTGGCGCAGGAAGTGTCGAGCGAAAGATTTAAAAACGCGAACTGCATGAATTTATTAACTATTTCAAGGCAGCGCTCATATTCGGCGAACATTTTAGCGAAATCGGCCGGTTTGGTAATTTTATTCATTTTGCCGGAATACTTTTTCTGGAATTCTTCGGCCGCTTTGATTCCGGCGGCGATATCGGTTTTTATTTTTTTGTCGTCTACGCTTTTATAAAGTTCCGACAAATCCCAGGTTATGTTTTTAACGCTCTGTTCTACGGCTTTATCTGAAACATTCTGGCTTTTTGCTTTCATCTTTCACTCTCATTCCTTAAAAGTTTTATTTAATATACCACAAGTTTTTTCGTTTGTAAATATATAGATAATAAAAAATTATAATTTATATTAATTCATATATAACTCTTATATTTCTTGACAAATTATCTAAATTAATTTAAAATATCTGCCCATGAGCACCAAGGTAATGAATTTAATCAGAGACCTTAATTTCTGGTCGAGGCTTAAGATAATAGACAGATACATACTCAAGGAGCTTATCGGGCCTTACGTATTCGGAATGCTGGGGTTTATGGTGGTTATTTCCATAGACCCGATGATATACGCCATGAAAAACATCATAAACAGCTCCGAGAGGGGCGTCGAGGCCATGGCGGTGCTCAAGTGGTTCTGCTATTCGCTGGCGACGGATATGATATTTACGTTTCCGATGGCAATGCTTTTAGCGACCCTGATAGTATTCGGAAGGCTTTCAAAAGACTCCGAGCTTACGGCTCTAAAGGCCGGCGGCTTCAGCTTTACGAGGCTCTGCTATCCGGTGCTGGCCTTCGCCATGGTATCTACGGTCGTTGCGTTTTTATTCGGCGAGTTCGTCGTACCGCACGCGGTCAAGCGCTCGCAGATGATCAAGCGGACCGAAATATTGAAACTCCTGCCGATAATGGGCCAGGAAAACATATACCTTAAGGATTCGCCGGACCGCACCATATACGTTGAACGGGCCGACAACGTCAACAACATACTTACTAACGTGATAATATCCAACTACGATCACGATACCGGCCTGTTGAAAACGCGCGTCATGGCCAAAACCGCCCGTCACGTCGACGGCGGCTGGCTTTTCGGCGACGGGGTGCTCTACGATTACGATAAAGAAGGCAATGGCAATAAAATCGAAGAGTTTGCGCACAAAAAAATATTCATCAACCAGAAGCCTAACGATTTCAAGCGCGACGAGCAGACGCACCAGGAAATGTCCATGCGCGATCTGGCTAAAAAAATCAGGTACGCCCACGATCACGGCCTTGCGGACGTGGTGGGGCTGCTGGTCGAATTTTATTTGAAAACGTCCATACCTTTTTCATGCTTCATTTTCGCCATGATAGGAGCCGCTCTCGGCACTTCCAACACGCGCGCGGGCGGCTTCATAAGCTTCGGAATTTCCATGGTGATAATATTCGTGTATTACGTGATATTTTCCATAGCGAGGTCTTTCGGAAAAAACGGAATGCTCTCGCCCATAATGGCGGCCTGGATCCAGAACCTGATATTTCTGGCGGCCGGCGTTCTTTTGATAAAAAGAGTCAAAAATTAACTATTAATAAAATATATTAACATGGAGGATGGTAAAAATGTCGGAATATCAAAAAAAAGTTATCGAAGCTGCGGATTACGTTAAAAAAATAATTAAAAAGAATTCGATGAAGATAAAAACCGCCGTTATTTTAGGATCCGGCCTGGGCGGCCTCGTGGAATCCATCAAAGATAAGTGCGAGATTCCCTACGGCGAAATACCGCACTTTCCCGTTTCGACGGTGAAAGGCCACGGCGGAAAGCTCATCCTCGGAAATCTCGACGGGCGCGACGTGCTCGTAATGCAGGGACGCTTTCATTATTACGAAGGCTATCATATGCGCGAAGTCACTTTTCCGGTAAGGGTCATGAGCGAGCTTAAAATAACGGATCTGGTCGTCACCAACGCCGCCGGAGGCATCAACCGCAACTTTAAAGTCGGAGATCTCATGATAATAACCGACCATCTCAATTTTTTCGGCACGAACCCGCTTATCGGCCCCAATGTCGAGCAATGGGGTACGCGTTTTCCGGACATGAGCGAAGCGTATTCGAAACACATGATAGAGCTTTGCGAAAAAACCGCGTGCGGCGAAAAAATAAGAGTAGTTAAGGGCGTTTACGCCGGCTTTACGGGCCCGTCGTATGAAACTCCCGCCGAAATAAGATTTTTGAAAATTATAGGCGCGGACGCCGTAGGCATGTCCACCGTTCCCGAAGTCATAGTGGCCAGGCACGCCGGAATCAAAAATATCCTCGGAATTTCATGCATCACCAACGTCACTAACGGCGAAACCAAAATCGAGGCCACGCACGAAGAAGTCGTAGAGGCCGCTTCGGGCGCTTCGGAAAAGTTCATACGCCTCGTGCGCGCGACTCTTAAAAATCATAAAGGGTAGCTTTCCGCTTTTCATTTTATGACCGCTGATTTTGCCTTGATTAACGAGTTTAAGCAATGAAATTTTAAAAATAGATATGGAGTGAAAAGCATGTTCGAACTTTATAATAAACTGGAAGAAATAGAAAATAAATATAACGATCTGGAAAAGCTTCTTTCGGATCCTGAAATAATCAAAAACCAGAACGAATTCACGAAAACGTCCAAGGCGAGATCGGCCATGGAAGAAACCGTTTCGTGCTTCAGGGAGTACAAAAAAATACTCAAGGACATCAACGATAACGAAAGGCTTCTAGAGACCGAAAAAGACGTCGATATCCTGGCTATGGCCGCCGAAGAGCTTGCGGCGTTAAAAGAAAAGACCGGCGGCTACGAAGAAAGGCTTAAAGTGATGCTTTTGCCGCGCGATCCCAACGACGACAAGAATACGATCGTCGAAATCCGCGCCGGCGCGGGCGGAGAAGAAGCCTCGCTTTTCGCGGCAACGCTGTTCAGGATGTACAGCCGTTATGCGGAAAATATGCGCTGGAAAACCGATGTAATCGATTCGCATCCCTCCGAAAAAGGCGGCTTCAAAGAAATAATATTTTCGATAACCGGCGAAAAGGTTTATTCGAAAATCAAATACGAAAGCGGCGTCCACCGCGTTCAGCGCGTCCCCATAACCGAAGCTTCAGGCCGCATTCACACTTCCACGGCCACCGTGGCGGTCCTGCCCGAAGCCGAAGAAGTCGATATCGAAATAAACCCGAACGACCTTCGCATAGACACTTTCTGCTCCACGGGCCCCGGCGGCCAGTCCGTCAATACCACTTATTCGGCGATACGCATAACGCACATACCCACCGGCCTGGTCGTGCAGTGCCAGGACGAAAAATCGCAGATAAAAAATAAGGCGAAGGCCCTTAAAGTTTTAAGGACGAGGATGCTCGAAATCGAAGAGAAGAAGCAGAACGACCAGATAGCCCAGGACCGCCGCTCGCAGGTTGGAACGGGCGACCGCTCCGAACGCATAAGGACTTACAACTATCCGCAGAACAGGATAACCGACCACCGCATAAACCTCACGCTCGGAAATCTTCTGGGGTTCCTCGACGGCGACATCGAAGAAATGCTTCAGGGGCTGATAGTATTCGACCAGACGGAAAAGCTCAAAAAGATATCGTAATATAAACCGCCGCGAGGGGAAATTTTTGAACGCCTCTTTAAAAGCCGCTCTAGCGGGCGGCGAAGAAATTAAATATTTTCAGCTTTACTCTAAAATCGCGGAT
>JAKPTH010000329.1 GCA_029571125.1 bacterium | reverse complement strand
GAACAGCATGCGCTCACTTTCGCGGGAGGGCTTTCGCTTACCGGGCACATACCTGTAGTGGCCATGTATTCCACTTTTTCGCAAAGGGCCCTCGACCAGTTCATTCACGACGTGGCGCTTCAAAACCTGCACGTGATATTATGCCTCGACCGGGCCGGCCTCGTCGGAGAAGACGGACCAACCCATCACGGAGCGTTCGATATTTCGATGTTTAAAATGGTACCGAACGTGGTAATTATGGCGCCGTCCGACGCCCACGAACTTAAAAACGCCGTTTATAACGCGGTTTATAATTACAGGCATCCGGTCGTTATAAGGTATCCCAAAGGCAAAGCCGCCGATTACAATCCTGAAAAGCTTCTGAACGGAGATTTTTATCAGTATGAAAATATCGAAGCGGCGAGCTATAAAACCGTTGCCGAAGGCAAAGATATTCTAATAATTTCATGCGGCGCGGTTCTGGACGACTGTAAAAAAGCCGTCGCGGAGCTTTCCGAAAAGCACCGCGCGTCGTGCGAACTCATCGATATTCGATTCGTTAAGCCCATCGGCGAAAAACTGATACAATATTGCGGCGAAAAATTCGATAAGATAATTTGCGTCGAGGACAATTGCCTTAAAGGCGGAATCGGCGAGGAAATCGCCGCCCGTCTTTATGAACGCGGTTATAACTCTAAGAAAATCAAGTTAATAGGCCTTCCCGATCGTTTTATCGAGCACGGCCCCAACCCGAGGTTAAAAAGTATTACAGAAAGCGACGGCGCCGGAATTCTGGCGGCTGCGCTGGCGATGCTTGACGGTGAAAAATGCCGAAAGAAAGAATAGATATACTGCTGACGCGGCTGAATCTTGCCGAAACCCGCACGCGCGCCATGGCCTATGTTCTCGAAGGCCGGGTTTCGGTGGGGGGCAGGGTCATAAAAAAGCCGGGCGAAAAAGTCGAATCCGACGCGGTGATAGATTTTAAAAATCCCGAGGACGAATTCGTAAGCCGCGGCGCTTACAAGCTGCTTCGGGCAAAGGAAAAATTCGGCCTGGATTTCGGCGGAAAAACATGTCTCGATATAGGCGCTTCCACGGGCGGGTTCTCGCACCTCATGCTAAAATGCGGAGCGGCCAAAATCGTTTGCGTCGACGTGGGGACCGGTGTTCTACATCCAAAAATAAAAGAGGACGAAAGGGTCGCCGCATTCGAGCAGCGTCATATCAGGGAATTTTCACTTAAAGAGGCCGGAGTGGACGCGGCTGATTTTATAGTGTGCGACGTTTCGTTTATTTCCGTTTTAAAATTTATAGACAAGTTCGTCGAATTCAGCCATGATAAGACCGAAGCGGTTATATTGATAAAGCCGCAGTTCGAAGCCGAAGTTCACGAGGTAAAAAAGGGCGGCGTCGTTCTGGATAAAAAAATTCATGAGAGAATAATAGTAAATTTTATCGAAAGCTTTCGCAGTAAAGGGTTTGAATGCCTCGGGCTCACCGGTTCGCCAAAATTAAAAGGCGCGCGTAACATAGAATACTTGATTTTTTTAAAAAAAAATGATATCATATGTTGTGGAGCGCAAACCGACGCTGCCGCGTTGTCTGCCTTTGCCGGAGAAGCTATAGAAAAAGCTTTCGAAGAATTCGTATCCGGGTGAAACGAACATCAAAAGTGCATTAAGGAGTGCTATTTTGGAAAAGATCTTAATATGTGAAGACGAAGAGGATTTAAGGGTTATTTTCATCGATTTCTTTAAGGATAAGGGCTTTTCAGTCGTCTGCGCCGCCGACGGCGAAGAAGGCCTTAAACTTGTCGAAGCCGAAAAGCCCGATATAATGCTCCTGGACATGCGTATGCCAAAGCTCGACGGGTACGGCACGCTTAAAAAACTTCGCGAATACAACAAGGAGCTTCCCGTAATAGTCATTACGGCCTATGGATATATCTGCCAGGTCATTCAGATGATGAACCTCGGCATTTCGGGCTACGTTACAAAGCCCATAGATTACGACAAGCTTTCCGAAAAAATCCGCGAAGTTCTTTCTATAAAGCAAAATGAGAACTCTTAACGATGAAAATATCTAAACTTCTTTCATTGCTTAATAAAAAGGTCCCTTTCAGGCTTTGCGAGAAATGGGATAATGTCGGTTTAGCCGTAGGAGACGCTTCTGATGAAATTAAAGGTATCGCGGGCGCGCTCGACGTTACAGACGAAACCCTGCGGTATGCGGTTGAAAGCAAAGCTAATTTAATCATCGCCCATCATCCGCTTATTTTCTCTCCGATATCCAGCGTCCGGGCCGATAATCTCGTGGGATCGCTCGTATTAAAAATCATAAAACACGGTTTGAATCTTATCGTTTTGCATACCAACTTCGATAAATCCGAGTTTAACCAGTCTTATAATATGGCCGAAAAACTCGGGCTCGAAGGCGTAAAGCCTCTCAGCGTAACCAATTCCGAATATTTATGCAAGCTGGCCGTTTTCGTGCCGCCGGAAAACTGCGCTTCCCTGAAGAAGGCGCTTTGCGAAGCTGGCGCGGGAGTGCTCGGAAATTACAGCCAGTGCGCCTACATGACGGAAGGCTTCGGCGAGTTCATGGGCGACGAAAATTCAAATCCGGCCGTCGGCAAGCCTTTGAAGCTCGAAAGAACGAAAGAAACCAGGCTCGAAATGGTTTTCAGCGAAGAACTTTTAGCGCCGGTCAGGGAGGCGCTTCTTAAAAACCATCCGTACGAAGAGCCAGCCTACGATATCTATCAGCTTAAAAACACATGTAAAAATTATGGTTACGGCGTATTCGGGGAGCTCGGCGAAAGCGTCGACGCGGCCGGATTCGTAGATCTGGTCAAAAAAAATATTTGCGGCGGCTCCGGGACTTCTGTCGTTTCGATAGGCGAAAAGCCTCGTAAAATAAAAAGGGTGGCTATCGTTAACGGCTCCGGATTCGATTTTTATAAAAACGCCGTAGAAAAGAAATGCGACGCTTTTATTACCGGCGATGTCACATATCACAGGGCTTTTGAATTGAAGGCGTCCGGGCTCTACACTCTGGACTGCTCCCATTTCTCCACAGAAATCAATTTCGGCGAGTGCCTCGAGGGGCTCGTTAAACTTATTGAAAAAGAAGAAAACTGCGATTTAAATTATAAATACAGCCGCGGCATGCAGAAAAATCCTATGGAGATTTTGTAAAAATTGGAAAATAACGAATTATTGTATAATCTACAAAAATATGATATCGCTTTAAGAAGCGCCGGACAAGAGCTCGATCTGCTTGTAAAGCAGAAAGAAGAATACGAGCGCGACGTCAAAAATATTGAAAATGAAATCGCTTTATGCGAGCAAAAAATCAAGGCCTGTTCGGCCGAGTCGGTTAAACTCGAAAAAGACGCCGAATTCATAGAAGCGCAGATAAAAAAAATCAACGAAAGGTTTTTGCTTATAAAAACCGAAAAAGAGCTTTCAAAGTATAACTCCGAACTCGCAAAATTAAATTCCGATAAATCCCAGGTAGAAGAAAAGAACCTGCTGATGATGGAAAAACAGGAAAAGGCCTCTGCGAAGCTTAAAAAATTAAAAGACGAACATGGCCGTAAAAAAACGGAATGCTCTGAAAAAACTGCCGACATTCAAGAAAAAATGAACGCTTTAAACGAAGAAATAGCGAAACTCAAAAAACACCGAGGCGAGTTCGCTTCGGGCATACCGGCTTCGGCGCTCGAAGCTTATTCAAAATTAGCGGCAGCCAAAAACGGGATCGCGGTCTCGCTGGTTTCAAAAAAAATATGCTCGGGCTGTCATCTTTCTATATCCGACAATACTCTCAATCAGGTTAAATTCAGAAATGCGCTGGTATGCTGTCCAAACTGTCAGCGCATCATTCATTTAGAATAGAGTTGTAAAATGCAGAAGTTATACAAGTATTTGCTTGCCTTCAGCGCCGCTCTCATAATAGCGCTCGGCGGGTATGTTTATTACGTGGTCACCTTTGAAACCGGGCTTGTCAGTTTAACGGGATTCGTTAACGACTATACTCAGAAACTCGAAGCAGATTTTATTACCAGCATCAACAATATATGCCAGAACCTATCCCAGAAGACGAAAATCCACCTGATCGTAGTTATGGTCCAGAACACCAAGCCATACGACACGGGCGTTTATGCCGCCAGGCTCCTTAAAAACTACGATGAAGCGCACCCCGATATAGACGGCGCCATAATTATGCTTATAAACCTCGATAAAGGCACCGTCAATATGGAAATCCTGCCGCGCATCCAATTCATGTTCCCGCTTTCTTATGGCGAAAAAATACTTAACGAAAGCGTTATTCCAATATTGAACGAAGCCGATAAGGCGGCCCGCGAGCTTATCGCCGGCGGCAAATCGCGCGACGGCGCCAACGAATTTATCGGCCGAGCTATTTTAGAAGGCGCGAGGGCCATATCGCAGAAAATTACCGACGAATACGCGAAGCAGAAATTTACCGACGAAATGATCAAGCAGAAAAAAGCGGCCGAAGACGGCGCGCGCGTTAAATGGTCGTTTTCGCTATGGTTTTATTTAGGAATGGCTTTATGCGCCGTGCTGATTTACGTTATCTTCAAAGTCAGGATGCGCATCCGCTGCCCGAAATGCTACTACAAGCTTAAAATCAACGAGGAAACCATCGAAATTCCTGAAAAAGAAAAGCCGGGGCTTACCATCGAAGTCATTCAGTGCAATCATTGCGGTTATTACGACATGAAAAGAATAGTGACTTACGAGCGCGGCTTCTACTTCGGTCATCTGTACGAAGTCATCAAGGACGTAATAAAAAGCTACTACAGAAAGAAAAAACGCGAATACCGCAAACAAAAGTACGACGAATAATTTTAATAAAAAAATACAAACAAAGACGCGCCGATCTGCCGCAAAAACATGTTTTTTGAGGAAAGTCCGGACATCTAAAGGCAGCATGCTGGCTAACGGCCAGTGGACGGAAGCGCAAGCGACCGTTTAAGGAAAGTGCCACAGAAATTACACCGCCGCTAACGCGGTAAGGTTGAAATGGCGAGGTAAGAGCTCACCCGGCCTGCGGCGACGCCGGCTGACGGTAAACCCCATGCGATGCAAGGCCTAACAGGCGCCCGTAAACCGCCTTTTTTCGCGCGTGAAAACGCGCAGGGCGCCGGGTTGGCCGCTATGATTTTTATGGCGACATAAAAGCGAGATAGATGGCAGATAAACAAAATCCGGCTTATGAGCGCGTCTTTGTTTGTGATATATATCGGGGGCCCGAAATGAGCCATAATACAACCTGCGCCGCCGGCGCCGGCCATAACTTTAAGCCGCGCTGGATCCGCGATATAAAAAGATTTTTGAATATAAAATCTCAATTCGTTTTATCCGGCAATATCCGCGATATTTATCCTTTTTATAACCACGACAAAGCCGTGCCTCTCCAGCTCAAGCATTACCTCAGAGAAAACCTCGCCGCCGAAGGCTTTCAATACTATATATGCTATGATCCTATCGACGGGTTCAGCCCGCTGCACGAAGCTGCGCCGGAATCCGAAAAAACCGCGAACGATTTTTTCAGCGCCAATTTCGGAATCGATTTTAAAAACGGCGCTTATGCATGCTCCACCGTTAAAGCGTTCGAAGTCATAAAAAAAATCGTCGATTACAAAGAGGCGTTCGTATCGGTTTTCGTTGATTTCGCTTCGCGTCTCATTATAAATCCTTCGGGCCTTTCGGCGGACGAGAAAGATTTTTTTTCGGCGTTTCTGAAGCTTTCATATACCGCTTTTCCTCACATTACGGTTTCCGATAAGACGCCGAAATATAATCCGATATTCTGGATTTGCGATAAAGAAAACGATTTTCCTTCATGGTTTTTTGTAAATAACCCTAAAATAAGGCCGGTCGTGATTTCCAGGCCGGATTCGGCCACGCGCAAGCCGTTTATAGCTTTAATATCGAAAGCGATAAAAGGTTTCAACGAATGCGGCGACGTTAAAAAGAAGGAAATTATTACTTCTTTCGCGGAATCTACCGAGGGCATGTATAACTCCGATATAATCGCGATCACTCAACTTGCGAGAAGCGAAGGCCTGGTGTTCGATTCCATAGCCGAAGCCGTGCGCCGCTATAAGATAGGGGTTACCGAAGACCCCTGGGCGCGGCTCGATAAAGATAAAATAAAAAACGCCCGGGAAATAATCGAGCGCAGAATCAAGGGGCAGCCGCAGGCCGTTATTAAAACGCTCGACGTCATCAAGCGTTCCGTTACGGGGTTGAGCGGCGCGGCCCATTCAAAAGCATCAGGAAAGCCTCGCGGCGTTATGTTTCTTGCGGGGCCTACCGGCACCGGAAAGACTGAGATTGCAAAGGCGATTACCGAACTTATTTTTGGCGATGAAAAAGCTTATATCAGGTTTGATATGAGCGAATTTTCCGCAGAGCATTCCGATCAGAGGCTTCTGGGGGCGCCTCCGGGTTATGTCGGCTACGACGCCGGCGGCGAACTCACCAACGCCGTCAGGGAGAAACCTTTTTCGGTTATACTTTTCGACGAAATCGAAAAAGCGCATCCTAAAATTCTGGACAAATTTTTACAAATACTCGAAGACGGCCGGCTTACCGACGGATCCGGCAATACCGTTTACTTTTCGGAGAGCATAATCGTCTTTACTTCGAATCTCGGGATTTACCGGCAGGACGAAACGGGCCGTAAAGTGCAGAACGTCAACCAGGAAATGGACTTTTGCGAGGTCGAAGCGCGCATTCGTTCCGAAATCGATAATTATTTCAAGCTGGTTCTGGGGCGCCCCGAAATACTTAACAGGATAGGCGAAAATATTATCGTTTTCGATTTCATCAGAGAAAATACGGCCTCGCAGATATTCGATAAAATTATGCGTAACATTATCGAAAGGCTTTATGAAAACAATAAGATAGCTCTGGCCATACCTGAGAGCATTTGTGATCAGATAAGGCGGATCTGCGTCAGCGATCTTTCAAACGGCGGACGCGGAATAGGCAATAAAATTGAGACGGTCTTTCTGAACCCTCTTTCAAGGGCTTTGTTTGACCTGCTTATCGAAGAACGCGGCGAGGCCGGCAACGTAAAAAACTGTGCTATAAAAACATTCACTGAGCATGAAGGCGTTTACAACTTAGAAATATAGCCGTTTAAAATGTTAATCATAAAACAATAACAGGCATTTCAATAATTTTTAAGCGCGGAGGCCGTTTCAAAAATAACCGTCTCTTAATTGACACTATATTTGTTTTTATGTTATAATTTAAAGTAGGAAAGAAGTTTTAAAAAAGGAGGTGTATTTTTTATGCATTTTAATAAAATCAACCGCGTTATGGGCGTTAATTCTAAAAATCCCAGTAATCATTTCAGTTTATCCTTAAATTATTTTAATTCCCATAGGGCGTTTACTCTGGTTGAGATTATGGTCGCCATGCTTATTATGGTGGCGGCGATAGTTCCCGTTACGGCGCTTATGACCAATAACGCCAAAGAAACCAATGTGAGCGAAGCTTATTCGGCTATGATGCATCAATCCACCAGAATTCTGGATACTCTTTTAGAGCGCGTCAGATATGCAGATATCATATCGGCTGCAAAGCTGCAAGGCGGTCTTGCGAGCGATACCGCAACCACCGAAGCTACGCTCTTAAATCTACTCGATATAAAAGACAGCACCAATACCGCGGCTCCCGGCACCGCCGTTTTTGATCAGGAGTTAAGGTATGACGGGCCAGGGCTGGCCGCCGGTAAAACGTGGCAGTACGCCGAACCCAGCAGGCAATTCGAGCCGATAATATACGAGCTCAAAATAAGACAGATGGATAAAACATTCCGGTATCTTTTAAACGTAGGAATCAAAAACCCGGTCAACGCGATAGGTGAAATTCCGGATTTTAATACGCCGAACGATCCGCCCGGAACGCTGCCCGATCAAAAAAAAGTGGGTTCCGTTTCTCTTAGCGGTAAGCTTATGAAAATAACCCTGCTGGTCGGCTGGGGAACTCCAAGGCCCGGAATCACAAGAAAATATCAAAACAACTATTCGCTGGTCACTTTCAAAGCTAAACTCGAAGATTAACCTTTCGCTTCTGTAAGTTGACGCGATCGGGAGGACGGTGCTAAAATGCTTTTAAAATTATATAAAAAAAATAATGCCGGCATGGCCATTTTAATTACGCTTACCGTTTGCGTATTTCTGCTGGTATTCGCTACTACTCTTTATCAGCAGAACCGTGAAGTGCGCATCGTTGAATTTAAGGTAAAAGAATCGCTGCGCGCTCAGTTCCTTGCCAAAGGTGCGGCGCAGATGGCTCTTCTTAAAATCAGGACGCTTCCGACCGAGTTCTACGACGCGGTCAGATGGTCAAAGGGCTGGGTGGATGAAACGAAAGTCCCACTGCCATTGGACATAAAAAAATTTATACCTAATGTTGTTGTAAATATCCCCGGTTTTGTATCGAATCCGTCTGCCGCCACAGACGGAACTCCTCATTATCTTGATTTTTATGTAGGGTTCCATGTCGATAATCCTACACCTTTGGGTAATGTTCAGCTGCTCGGTAAAATTATCGCCAGCGGATCCGATTTATATTACGCCGCCGATATGAACGATCCCACCAATGATCCTTTCAAGGGCGATTGCGTGGTAAAGCAGATAAGGCTTATTTCACAGCATAACAATAACATTTCCGATAACGTCGAAATAGTCGCCGAAGGGTCCGAGGATTCCGGTAACACTTATATGATGAATAACAGCCTCGGCCATTTGAAGGACACTCCTTTTTCCCAGTATAATTCTGTTTATAGAACCATGATCGATATAGGCTACATGGTAGTAAAATAAAAGCCTGCCTCTAATTTTAAGGGGGAAGCAGTTATGAGCTTTTTTTCAATTATGAAGATAAATAATATAAACAAAACCGGCCGGCGCGCTTTTACGGCCGTTGAAATGCTGGTTGCCGTGACGGTTTTTTCGATGCTTTTTTTCGGCGTCTTTCAGCTTCAGAATTCGGCTTTAACTACGTTCAACGCCGGTTACTGGAAGGCCGAATCGCACCGCAAGCTCGTTAACGGCCTTAAACGAATACGCGACAATATAGAAAAAGCCACTTATCCGTCGGTCGTATTTGAAGACGGCACCATGATATACGGCACGACTCCGCCTACTTCTTTCTCGTATTTGAATCCCAGCGCCGAGAATACTAACGGCGGAATCGTAGGGCTCGAAAACTACTACATACGTTATAAAAAATGTCCGGGCGACGCGCCTATCACTACGCCCACTAACGGACCCATAATATCGTTTCATATATGCACGCCGCAAATTAAAAGTCAGCTTATGACAAAATCAGACGTAGCCACATTCGCCGATCTTAACGGTACGCAAACGCCCATACAGATAATCTGGCGCGGCCCTACGGCCGATAAGCCGTATCCAGCAATTCAGTACAAAGAGGGAAATAACGACGCTTTCGATATAATCCCCTATGTGACCGAAGTCACCATTACCGTCAAAGACGTCGTGCCTCCGGGCGTAAAGGGAGAACATTACTCCGTTTACAACGTTCACGCAGTTCTAAACTTGAAAGTTACGCTTAGTTCGTCCACCGATACGCGGGTAAAGCGTTCGGCCGGCAATCAGACCGATATCAGAATAAACGACGAAATAAAAGCGCGAAGCAATGTTCGTGCGATCGATAATTTATAAAAAGCCACTCGAACGCAGCCTAAACCGCTGCGTTTAAATTAATAAAAAAAGCCGTCCGAAGCCATAAATCGGGCGGTTCTTTTTTTATCAAAAATTATTAAAAAATCTTTACATTTTACGATTAATTTGCTAAAATTATTTACTCTGCCGATGTTATTTCGTTATCAAAACCAAAAAGTAAGCAGAGCCGTTTTTTTCTTAAATATTAAAGAGGTGTAGGTAAAAATGGAAAAAATTAAAGTTACTTTACATGGTCAGGCTACTCAGGAATACGATAAAGGCATTAAACTGATCGATCTGGCGGCCATGTTTCCAAATTCAAATCCGCGCTTTCAAACTCTGGGCGCAATGGTTAACAATGAAGTTCATTGCCTGCAGGGCACTTTAGAAAAAGATTCGACCGTCGAATTTCTTACATATAAAAACCGCGAAGGCCAGGAAATATACAGGCGTTCTCTTTCGGCGATACTCACATGCGCGGTATTCGAGCTTTACCGCAACAGCAGAATGACCATAGGCCACTCGCTCGGCAACGGCTATTATTATAGCTTGAACACCGACGTTCCCGTCAGCGACGAAATAATAACCGAAATCAGCAATAAAATGAATGAAATCGTTCAAAAGGACATTCCGTTCGAAAAAGAAACCGTTTCAAAAGACGAGGCGGAGGCGTTATTCAAACGTCAGGGCTATCCCGATAAAGTAAGGCTTATAAAATATATGCCTTACAACGAAGTCACAATTTACAGGCTCGGTAATTATCTCGATATCGAATACGGCGCCATGATGCCCTCCACCGGTTACGCCAAACTTTTCGAGCTCAATAAATACAATACCGGCATCATATTAA
>JAKPTH010000433.1 GCA_029571125.1 bacterium | reverse complement strand
CCAGAGGCGCCCTCATCGGCGTGGAGGATAAATACGGCAATACCGCGCTTAACCTGGCTTCGGCCGAAGGGCGTCTCGACGTCGTAAAGCTGCTGGTCAAAAATAACGTCAGGATAAATCACGTCAATAAATACGGCTGGACCGCTTTGATGCGCGCGGTCGACAACCGGCGCGCCGATGTCGCAAAATATCTTATCAGCTGCGGCGCCGACGTGAGGGTGAAGGACAAACTGAACCGCACTGCGGCAGATATAGCTAAAAACAAAGGCTACTTTGAAATAATCGGCCTTGTAGAATTTTAGGGGATTGAATGTCCGCGCCGCGCGGAATCTTACAGGAGAATATGATGGACAAACCTATGCCGAAAATATTAATCGTCGACGACGACGCCGGAGTGCGTATGAGCCTTACGAGAACGCTTAAAGCCAGGGGTTATGAAACCTGCGTTATGGCGAGCGGGGCGGAGGCGCTCGCGTTCGTCAAGGAAGAACTCGTCAATCTCGCTCTAATAGACATCAGGCTTCCTGATGTAAGCGGTCTCGAGATACTCAAAGCGCTTCGGAAAATAAATGAAAACTGCGCCGTTATAATGATGACGGCATACGCTTCGCTCGATTCATGCGTCGAGGCCCTCAATGTCGGGGCATATGCTTATATAATTAAGCCCATGAATTTAAACCAGGCCCTTATAATAATAGAAAAGGCGTTTGAAAAGCAGCGGTTGTCTTCAGAAAACTCACGCCTTTTAACCGAACTCAAGAGCGCCAATGGAAAACTCGAAGAGCGCGTCGCGGAACTGCAGAACCTTCAAGCCGAAAAGCTTAAGCTTATTGACGAGCTTCAAAAGGCTCTCGCAGAGGTAAAAACGCTCAGCGGAATTTTATCGATATGTTCCGGATGCAAAAAGATACGCGATGAAAAAGGTAATTGGGTGCAGGTCGAAAGTTATGTTTCGAACCATGTGGACGTTATGTTCAGCCACGGCATGTGCCCCGATTGCGTGGCGAAATTTTACCCGAAGCAGGTCCGTTAAAATTTTCTGACGGATTTGAATTTAACCGCAATCATTTGAAACTCCGGAGGCGGCATTTGAAAAGATTAACCTCAAAAATTATCGCGTTTATGTCGGCCGCTTTGCTTTCGGCGACGCCGCTTAATGCCTCTTCACCGAGCGTATTCGAGCTGAGCCTCGATGAGCTGGCTCGCGTCGTGGTTACCGATACCAAAGTTGCCCAGTCGCCCGACAGCGTCACTCAGAAGGTGGAAATACTCGACGCTGAAGAAATAAACAGGCACACTTCTTTGAAGAGAAATCTTTCCGAACTGCTTATTTACAAATCCGGGCTTTTCGTGAACGCGCTGTCGCGCAACGACGCCAACTGGGGTTCGTTCGGCGGTCTGGGACCGAAGTACAACGGTTACCTGCTGGACGGCCTGCCGATAGACTGCTTTGTCGATACAATGAGCCTGGACCCCTGGATACTCGAACGAGTCGAGCTTTATAAAGGCCCTGCTTCGGTTATGTATTCCAATTATCTGAGCATGGATTTTTCCGGCAATCAGACGCCGCTGACCGGCATCACGAATTTTGTATTAAAAGACGGCATCGCCGGGCCGCTTACCCGCGTAAGACTTGGCGGCGGCTCTTACCGAACTGAAGGCGGCAAGTTTTACCATCAAAATGGCAATCCCCGTTTTAATTATTTTATAGGTGGCGGCGTCGAAAATTCTGACTATGCGGATTACGGCGCGCCTGGTTCGTGGCTGAATATTCTGAGAGCTCCGTCTTACGTAAAACGCTCCGCATATGCCGGAGCGAGCCGTAAGTTCGGCGCCGGGCAGAAGTTTTCGCTTTTTGCCAACCGCACGGTGCACGCCGGCGACGCCGGCAGGCCTAACCGTGATTACGACCACGGTTATGATGTCTTGAATTTAACATACGCCAACCAGATAAGCGAAAAAATTAATTTGCAGCTTAAAGGCGGCTATCGCGGCTACGATCGTTACTGGGGCGAGGATAATTTTCCCGCAGACCTTGGTTTGAGGAACCACAGCGTCGTAAAGCAGAAAATAATGCCTTTCGATTTTTCGATCAACTACAGACATAAGGGCGAAAGCCTTCTTACGCTTGGTATGGACAGCCAGTTCGCCGCTTATAAAAATTTTAGCGAAGTTAACGGCTTGCGCACGGTCGATGTGGATGCAGCTTCGGTTTCCAGGGGCTTTTTTCTGCAGGAAAAATTAATTCTAGGAAAGTGGATACTTCGCGGCGGCGGGCGCTTAAACCGCGCCAGCCATTCATACGCCCTGATCAACGGCGCCATGCCGGCTGGCGATTCTACCAAAACATGGAGTAGGGCGCTCTGGAGTTTCGGCGCCCGTTATAATAAATCGCAAAACCTGGCTTTTTACGCGAACGCCGGAACGAGTTTCGTTGCGCCCGCGGCGAAGCAGATATGGGGTACCGCTTCGGGGCAGATCGCAAACCCTGGAATCAGAGAAGAAAACGGCGCCGGTTATGATTTCGGTATGGAATGGCGCCCCGACTCAAAACTTACGCTCGGCGCGAGGGCTCTTGTAAACGAACTGGACAACGCCATAATCGACAACGTCGTAAGCCGCAACCCTTCTCGCACGCAATCGGTTAATTCCGGAAAGGCCCGTTCGTACGGTTTGGAGCTGATGGCGGAGCGAAAAGAATCGGAACGTTTGCGATGGTTCGCCAACCTGACGCGCATTTCATCTAAAGTCGAAAACCCTTTAAACGCCGATCACGACGGCACCAATATTCCTTTCGTGCCGGATTACGCCGCTAATGCAGGGCTCAAAATCCTCTTGACCGGCGAGGTTACTCTTTCGCCTTACGTTCACGTCGCCGGCAATTACTACGATAGCACCTCGCGTTCCGGTAGAACCAGGTTCGGCCCTTATCAGATTATCAATTTAAAGATCCAGAAGGAATTTCCTGAAAAGAACGGTTATGAATCCGGCTTTTTTATAGACCTCAACAATATAACCGACAAACGTTACGAGATGCCGTGGCAGTTTCAGGAGACTGGTTTTAACGCATATATCGGCGTGGAAGCGAGATTTTAGAGGCAATTTATGAAAATAATGAAAACTGCGTTTTTAACGGTTTTATCTTTTTTTATAATGGCGGCTTGCATCAGGCAATGCCTGGCGCAGCCGACCGGCGGCAGCCTGGAATCCGACGTAAAAGCCGCGTATATTCTCAATATCATGAAATTCGTGGATTGGCGTGACGGCGCCGAGGCTGGCGGCAAGCTCAAAATTGGCGTTTTGGGTTCCGATTCCGTAGGAGAGGTCCTTGAAAAACTTAAAAACAATAAAATCGGCGAACGCATTCTCGTGGTGGAAAAGGTTGAAGAATCCGGCATAGCGTCCTGCGGCTGCCACCTGCTTTATATTGGCAAATCCGAAAAAGACCGTCTGGACGATATTTTAAAAAAACTTAAGGGGTCTTCGATTTTAACGGTGAGCGACTTGCCGGACTTCGCCAGGAAGGGCGGCATCGCGGGGTTCGCCATAGAAAACGACAGGGTTAAGATCGAAATCAATATCAACGAGTCTAAACGGGCCGGGCTTAAGATAGGCGCAAAGCTTCTCGAGGTGGCAAGGCTCATTAAATAGAGGGATTTATGAAAAACTGGATCGCCAGGCTTCCCATAAAATCAAAATTGATGCTTATCGTCATGCTCACCAATATCGCGGGGCTGCTTCTTGCGGGCGCCATGATTTTAGCTTATGACGATCAGCGCGGTAAAAGGGAAATGCTTCAGGACGTTTCGACCATGGCACTGCTCATTGCCGACAGAAGCACCGCGGTGCTCGCGTTCGAAGACCGGGGCCTGGCCGGCGAAAACCTTACCGCTCTGCGCGTGCAGCCTTTCGTGGTCAGCGCCAGGATTTACGATGAAAAAGGAATGCTTTTCGCAAGTTACGACGCCGGAGGAGGAATCGCCGGCGCGGTCGGAAGCTCCGTTAACGGCGCGGCAAACGGAGGCCTGGCGGGCGCCGCCGCCGCCACTCCTTTTATAGGTCCGGCAGGCCGGAAGCAATGGCACAGCTTCGAAAAGGATTTTCTCACGCTGGGCGAGCCGATAGTTTTAAACTCCAGGCAAATCGGATCGGTCCACATAAAGGCCAGTCTGTCCGAGCTTCAGATGCGCCGCCGCAATACCCTTATTTTTATGTCGGGTATTATTCTCTTATCCACGCTGGTGGCGTTTTTCCTTTCGTTGTCCCTGCAGAGAATGGTTTCCGGGCCTCTGGCTCACCTTACCAGGACCGCGCAGCATATCGCTATGGAAAAAGATTATTCCGTGCGCGCGGCTAAAACGAGCGATGATGAAACCGGCTTACTGGTGGCCGCGTTCAACGAGATGCTCGAAACAATCGAAGAGCAGCACAAAAGCAACGAAAGTTACCGTCTCCGTCAGCAGGAGCTCATAGCCGATCAGGGTCGTGAAATAACCGAACGCAAGCAGGCGGAAGCCAGGCTGCGCGAGTCCGAGGAAAAATTTCAGAAAGCTTTCATGTCCAGCCCCGACGCCATAGCTATCGTATCGCTGGCAGGCCTTGCGTACGTGGATGTTAACGAAAATTTTCTAAAGCTTTCCGGCTTCACGCGGGAAGAAATCATCGGCAAATCCTCCGAAGAATATACTATCGCCAGAACTCACGAAGAGATAAACCGTTTTAACGGCGCGATTAAAGAAAACGGAAGAATCGCCGAATTCGAGACCGAATACCGTTCTAAAACCGGCGAAACCGGCGTTGTTTTACTGTCGGCCGAAACCATAAAAATCGGAAACGAGCCGTGTCTTCTGAAACAATATAAAGACATAACCGCCTGGAAAAAAGCTCAGAAATCACTCAAAGAAAGCGAAGACAGATATCGCGAGATATTCGAAAAAGTGAGCGCGGGAATATTTCAAACTTCAAAAGAGGGGCGGATTCTGATAGCCAATCCTGCGCTGGCAAGGATTTTAGGATACGATTCGCCAGAGGAGCTAATCGGCTCAGTGAGCAATATCGCGGCCGGCGTATATTTAAATCCCGAAAAAAGGGCTGAAATTATAAGCGTTATTTCGCGGCAGGGGTATATAAACAATTATGAAACCAGCGTTTTAAAGAAAAACAAAGAAATCATTAGCGTATCTATAAACAAGCACGTGGTTAAAGACGATTCCGGAGAGGTCCTTTATTACGAAGGCACCATGGAAGACGTTACTATGAAAAAACGTTTCGCGGATTTAAAGTCGGCCATGAACGTTGCCCAGCTTGGCTACTGGGAGTATGACGTCGCCAGAGACGTTTTCGTTATCAACGACGAGTATTTTTCCATATTTCGCACCACCGCCGAAAAATCTGGCGGCTATGAACAGCCGCTTGCGTGCTTTTTGAAGTCCTTTTTTATTCCGGACGAATATAATGAAGTCAAAACCTTGATAGCGCGGGCGATCGAAACCGAAGATCCCCGCTACAGCGAGCAGGGCGAACAGCAGATAACATATTTCGACAACGGCGAACCGGGTTATATTCATTATCAAATATTTATAGCCAAAGACGCGGACGGCAGGACCGTTAAGATCTACTGCGCGGTGCAGGACGTCACGAAAACCAAAAAACAGATAGTGGAGCTCGAAGCGGCCCGCGAGACCGCCGAAAAAGCCACTCGCTCGAAAAGCGAATTTCTGGCCAAGATGAGCCATGAAATACGCACTCCTCTGGGCGCCGTCATCGGGCTTAACAACCTTTTAGATAAAACTGCCCTCGATAAAAAACAGAAAGATTACGTCACGAAGATTAAAAACTCCGCCGGTTATCTGCTGCAGGTAATAAACGATATTCTCGATTTTACGAAGATAGAGTCGGGAAAAATGGAGCTTGAAAATATAGAGTTCTCGCTTGATAATATACTCGAAGATATCGGCGATTTCGCGAGCATTAAGTCCATGGAAAAAAATATCGAGATAATTATCGATAAAGACCCGGACATTCCTCCATCTCTAGCCGGCGATCCGCTCAGGCTTAAACAGATACTGCTTAACCTGATGAATAACGCCATTAAATTTACCGAAAAAGGCACGATCGTTTTGAAAGTGAAGTCTTACAGCGCCGCCGCCGGAAAGGTAGAACTCGACTTCAGCGTGTCCGACACCGGAATAGGCATGACGGAATTCCAGCTGGAAAATCTTTTCCAGGCATATTCCCAGGCCGATTCCGCGACCACTCGCAAGTACGGCGGAACAGGGCTGGGCCTGAACATATGTTATAAATTCGTCAATATGATGGGAGGGCGTTTAAGCGCCAGGAGCGAATTCGGAAAAGGCAGCGTTTTTTATTTCACTCTTCCTTTCGACGTCGTCGAACCCAAAACCATCTGCGCAGGCCGTAAAATTCCCGACAGCATAAAGAATATGCGAATACTTGTCGCCGACGACAGCGAGCTTTTCAGGAAAGTGGTCGAAAAATACGTTAGCCGCCTCGGATTGAGCTGCCACCAGGCCGAATCAGGAAGCGGAGCCGTCGAGGCGATGAAACAAAAGCCGTTCGACGTTTTATTTATCGACTGTAACCTGCCCGATATGAACGGTTTCGAAACTATCAGAAAAATCCAGAGCGACGAGCGCATCGCTAAAAAGCCGAAAGTAGTTTTCGTTACGACGCTTTCCAACGATACCGTCCTGAAGGAAATGGAGACGACCGGAATAAAAAACATATTGTTCAAGCCTCTTAACGAGTCTATTATTTACAACACCATCGTAAACCTTTTCAGCGGCGAGGACCGCGATCTGGTAAGGAAAAAGCTCAGCCAGAGCTTTTTTCCGCAAAACTTCGACAAAATCAGGGGCGCGAAAATACTCGTGGCCGAAGACAACGAGATCAACCAGCAGATAATAATCGAAATACTAGAGCAGCAGGGATTTGAAGTGATTATCGCATCCGACGGAAGAAAATGCGTGGAAACTTACCGGAAAGAAAAAGATATCGACCTCATATTGATGGACGTTCAGATGCCTGAAATGGACGGAATAGAGGCCACTCAATTTATACGCGGTCAGCTCGGCGATGAAAAAATTAAAATAATAGCCCTGACGGCCGACGTCATCAACGAAACCCGCGAGCGGATAAAAAACTCCGGCATGAACGATTTTATTTCAAAGCCTATAGACGAATCGGAGCTTTTCCGGGCCATGGTGCGGTGGATCGATGCGGAAGGCATAAAAAAAACGCGCGCCCGGAGTCCGGAAAAACGGCAGTCCGTTTCTGATGAAGCCACATTTGCCGGACGTTCCGATACGGCTGGAATATCTTACAGCGAAGGAATAAGACGCGTAAAGGGAAATGAAAAACTCTATCGCGGCCTGGTAAGAAAGTTTATCGATTCTAACGGCGAGCTGACGGGCGAACTGAATGAATATATTAATAAAAACGAATATAAGTCCATGGCGGCGAGGGTGCATAACTTCAAAGGCGTGGCGGCCAACCTGGGGCTTAAAAAAATCGCCTTTACGGCGGCCGAACTGCAGGCCGCCGCGGAGCGGGAGAGCGCGGGCGCATCGGGGCTCGTTTCGCGGCTGGAAAAAGAGCTGGCCGAGGCTTTTAACGAGCTGAAAAATTATCTGGGCGATGACGCATCCGTGGAAACGGAAATGGACGAATTAAAATTTTTGAATGAGCTTTCGCGTTGGCTCGATACCGACGAAATGGGCGGCCGCGATTATTTCGCCGACGGCCGGGAAAAATTCGGCGCCGGTCAAAAGGAAGAATACAAACCTCTCGCGGCTGCGATGGACGTTTACGATTTTGAGACCGCCAGAAAAGAATTGAACACTTTAATCGAACTCAAAAAAAGGAGCCCCAATGGTTAAGGCAAATGGAAAATCAGGAAATATACTCGTTTTAGACGACGAAAAAACGAATATAGAAATCGTAAAAAACTCGCTGGCCGTAAATTACAACGTCTATTACGCTTTGAAGCCTGGAGACGCTTTCAATATCTTAAGGCGCATTAAAATCGATTTGCTGCTTCTGGACGTCATGATGCCTGAAATGGACGGGTTCGAATTTTGCCGGACTTTGAAAGCCGACGAAGCTCTTAAAAACATACCGGTAATATTCATAACCGGAAAAAATGACACGGAATCGGTGGTGAAAGGTTTCGAGGAAGGCGCCGTGGATTATATAACCAAGCCCGTCCAGACCGAAGAGCTTGAAGCCAGGGTCAAAACGCAGATGGAGCTTCAAAGGACCAAGCGCCAGCTCGAAGATACAAATAAAGAGCTGACAAAGCTTAACGCCACCAAGGACAGGCTTTTTTCGATAATCGGCCACGACCTGCGCGGCCCCGTAGGCGGCATTGACTCGCTTCTTCAATTCCTTCTGGATACGAACGATATGGGGCTTGAAGAGACGAGAGTTTATATTAAACAGCTTAAATCTTATGCTTCTTTCGCGACGGGCCTGCTTGAAAACCTTTTGAACTGGGCCATTACACAGGAAAAGCAAAGCGCGTTAAATTACGAGAGCTTTAATTTGAGCGATATTATCACCCAATGCCAGCAGGTTTTAAGCATGGCCGCCGACAGGAAAAATATAACGCTTAAGAACACCGTTAATAACGACCTGATCGTTGAAGCGGATAAAAATATGATAATGACCGTAATAAGAAATTTATTATCTAACGGCATAAAATTCACCCGTCCTCAGGGCGAGGTCGTTATAGAAGCCTCCGCCGCCGAAGGATTTTTAAACGTCAGAGTGTCGGATAACGGAGTGGGGATCGCCGCGGAAAATTTCGGCAAAATATTCAATACCGCCAAGGAAAATTCATCCGCCGGAACGGACGGCGAGCAGGGAACCGGCCTCGGCCTGTTTTTGTGCAGAGAACTTATCGAAAAGCACAAAGGCCGGATATGCGTTGAAAGCGAAGAAGGAAAAGGCAGCAGGTTTATTTTTTCAATACCCCTGTTAAAAACTTAACTATAAAATTCTTTTTTTGTTGACAAACGCCCTGAAAACAAGTATAATACTCTTAATGCAATGCCCCTATAGCTCAGTTGGATAGAGCAGCGGTTTCCTAAACCGTGTG
>JAKPTH010000325.1 GCA_029571125.1 bacterium | reverse complement strand
ACCATAGGATACGACGGCGCAGAGCTTATAGGCTCCGGTGAAAGCCCCGAAAAAATAGCCGAACTTATAGCCGATCTGGAGAAAAAAATGTATGACGCCGCCATGGCGCTTAATTTCGAAGAAGCCTCGGCGTGCCGCGATAAGATCCTTTCGCTCGGAGGAAAGCTCGAAGGCATAGAAACGCCGCACGGAAGAAGAAATACGGGATATAAAAGCGGCAGAAAATCAAAAAAAGGTGTTTTATGATTATAACCAACTCTAAAGCTTATACCGAATGCTTCATGCAGCTGGCCAACGTGCTCGACTTAGACGAGCACAGGCAGACCTATCATAGCTGGCGCGTCGCCGCCATAGCCTATAAAATGGGAAAGCTCCTCAACTCCACCAACCTTCAGGAGATTTTCTGGAGCGGCCTTTTGCACGATATAGGCGCTTTCGGATATAACGATTTTACCGTTTCCACTTCGGAATCCATTTCGGTTCTCGAAAAAGATAAAATACTCAATCACACCATAAAATCTGCCAATATCATACTCAAAGACCTTCCCGGAGAAGTTTCGGCGATAGCCGACTTCGTCAAGTATCATCACGAAAAATTCGACGGCACGGGTTTTCCCGAAGGCCTGGCCGGAAACGACATTCCGATATGCTCGCAGATAATAAAACTTGCCGACGATTGCGACACCGCTTTAAGGATGATACCCGAAATCGCCAAAAAAGATATTTACGGCATGTTCAACCGCAATATAAACAGCGAATATTCGCCCGAAATGGTTTCCCTGCTGCTGGAAACTCTCGATAAAGACAATTTTTTCGACGAAATAGAGATCGGCGCTCGCATTCCCGTCGTAGTCAACGATATATTGAACTCGCTGCCGAATTATAAAATGTTCATCGGCACCGACCTTATCGAAAAAATAACCACCGTTTTCGCCGATATAATCGACGCCAAGCACGAAGAAACCCTCGGCCATTCTGGCCGCGTGGCCGCTTACTCCCGGCATATCGCCGAAATGCTGAAATTGAACCCTAAAGAAATAATGAAAGTCAAGCTGGCCGGCTTTATGCATGATATCGGAAAAGCCGCCATACCGCGCACCATTCTCAATAAGTCGGACAACCTTTCGCCGTTCGAACTGCACGTAATAAAAGGCCACGCCGTTCTCACCATGGATATTTTAAAGAAAATGAGCGTTTTTAACGACATAGTCGAAATCGCCGGGTACCATCACGAAAGACTTAACGGATCGGGATATCCTAACGGACTTCCAGCCGAAAGCATACCGTTTCTCGCCAGGATCGTAATGGTTGCGGACGTTTTTGACGCCATGACCTCCGGGCGGCGTTACCAGAAATATATCAGCCGTGAAGAGGCGGTCGATTACATAACCGCCCAGAAAAATATACTGTTCGACGCGGACGCCGTCGACGCCATGGTCGAAGTGGCGTCGGGCGAACTGAAAAAACTCGCCGCCGAAGGCCTGGCTGGCCGCGCATCCGGCAAGCATTAAAAAATAGAGGAGCTTTATGAGAAAAGAAGAGGTAATATCCTTATTAAACGAGTCGGGCGTTAATTTTTTGAGAGTTTTATGGTGCGACAACGCCAATGTCATAAGGTCCAAAGCCATTTCCACGGCCGTTTTAAACGATAATTACGAATATCCCGTCAGCATTTCGGCCGCTCAGCAGGCGGTCCCTGTTATGTTCGACGGCGTAGTCAATAACGCCGGTCTCGGCCCGGTAGGCGAAGTTCATCTGAAGCCGGATTACAATACCCTTTCACTGCTTAATTACTGCCAGGGGCACGCTTCGGTTATAGGCGATATGACTTTTAAAGGCGAAGTCTGGCAATGCTGCCCGAGAAATTATTTAAAAAAGGCCATAGCGGCGGCCGCCGCCATAGGTTATAAGATAAACGCCGGATTCGAAAACGAATTTTATTTATTCAAGCCTACGGACGACGATGCCAGGCCGTTGCCCGTGGATGAATCGCCTTTCGCCATGGCGGCTTCCATGAACGTCAGCGGCCCCGTGATCGGGCAGATTGCCAGAAGCCTCAATCAGCAGGGCATAGTAGTCGAACGTTATTATCCCGAGGGCGGAAACGGCCAGCAGGAGCTTACCGTTAAATACGATAACGCGCTGCGCGCGGCCGATAACCAGGTTATATTCCGCCAGACGGTTCACGGGGTTACCATGGCAAATAACCTGGTCGCCAGCTTCATGCCAAAAATTTTCGAGGAGGCCGCCGGAAGCGGCTGCCACCTTCATATAAGCCTTGAAAAAACCGACGGGAACGCCCACGCTTCATTCGGGAAATATAATATGCCCGCCGCCGTAGAAAGTTTCATAGCCGGAGTCATGAAGCGCCTTCCGGCCCTCTGCGCCGCCAGCATGCCGAGCACGAATTCGTATAAGCGCATCAAGCCGCACATGTGGAGCGGCGCTTTCAACTGCTGGGGCTACGATAACCGCGAAGCGGCCGTGCGCGTCATAACTTCGCCCGACGCGAAAAGCGTTTCGCATTTCGAACTCAAATCGTGCGACGCTTCGGCTAATCCTTACGTGGCTCTGGCTTCGGTCATTTTCGCCGGGCTCGACGGCGTTAAAAACAACCTTGAACTGCCCGCGCCGGTGGATTGCGATCCCGGCAATTACGACGCGAAAACTCTCGCGGATAAAAATATAAGGCTCCTGCCGCAGGATCTCGGTTCGGCGCTCGAAGAGCTCGAAAAGGACGAAGTAATTAAAACCTCTATGGGAGCGGATTTTTATAGAGCGTATTCGGCGGTCAAAAAAACCGAATGGAATTACATGAAAACGTTTTCCATCGACCGCGAAAGAAAACTTCTTTTAAGACGCTATTAATAAACGGAGGCCGTGATTGTCTTTTAAGTTTTTATGCCCTTCATGCGGCTCGGAAAATATCATATCGGCGCCGGTAAATAGAGGCGACGAGGTCAGATGCGGCGTCTGCGGTTCCGGCGTCGAACTGCCGGACGCCGCCTATAATCAGGCCGAAACCCAAAAACACTTAGCCGGCGGCAATATTCATAATAATGAATATATTCAGGGCCCCGGTAGTTCCTCTAAAAAAAGCGCTTTTACGAGCTCGGCCGGCGCCTGCGGTTCCGGCGGGGCCGGAAATTCGCTCGAACCCGGTTCTGATTTGAATAACGATAATTATTATCAAAGCTGTCCCGGCGCGAGCCATGAAGCGCCACGCCGGAAAAGGTCCCGGCCGCTTACGGGCCGGATACTGATTGGGCTTATCATTGTAACTTTTATACTGGTGCCGTTTTTGAAACGTGAAGAGCGCCAGTCGCTGGTCGGCATGCGGACTAAAATGTGCGTTTCAAACATGAAAACCATAGACGGCGCCGCGGAGCTTTATTTTATGGAAAATAGCCCGGAAGCTGGGCGGCTGCCTTCTGAAAACGGCCTCGAGACTCTGGTTATGAGAGGATATTTAAGGAGCGCGCCCAAATGCGCCGACGGCGGAAAATATCGCGTCTCGGTCAGTTACCCGCACAATTCAGGCACCTGCGAAATCAGCTGCTCGAAGCACGGCGCGCTGAAAAGCACTTCGGGCCTGTGATTGCGGCTAATTATAAATTCATGCTTCGTTATTTGCCGTTTATCTTCTTTAAAAGCCACGCCATATTGCGGCCGAGGTTTACCATCGTCTGTTTTCCTTCCGCGTCGTCGGCTACTTCGCCTTTTTCGCGGCCGAATCCGTCGTTCCAGTAAGAAGAGCCGGGCACTATCATCTGGCTTATAAGAAAGAAATGGTTCATCGTGTCGAAAGCGTGTATGGCGCCTCCGCGTCTTACTGCCACCACGGCCGCTCCTACTTTATATTTTAAGACTTCCCGGTTCGCTTTCGCGAGATACCCGGCGCGGTCTATAAGCGCTTTCATTTCGGTGGAAACGTCGGTGAAATAAGTGGGCGAACCGAGCAATACCGCATCGGATTCAAGCATCTTCTGAAAGCAGAAATTCAGATCGTCGTTTACGACGCACTTTAAGTCCTTATTTTCATAACATTTTCCGCAGGCCGTGCAGCCGCGGATCTTCTTCTGACAGAGATTTATCACTTCGCATTCGATCCCTTCGGCTCTTACTTCGTTTAAAACGGTTTCTATCATGATGGCCGTGTTGCCGTTTAATCTCGCGCTGCCGTTGAAAGCGACTAATTTCATAATTAACTCCTTGAATAATATAGTTTATTTAATATATATTCTTCAAATTTTATTATACCACATTAAAAATAAAATAAAAATAAAAAAATGGACCCGTTGACTTAAGTCAATTACTTAAATTCTTAAATGCATTATAATGGGAGTATAAGATGAATTGAAAAATTAAAATTTACGGAGGTAATGATATGAAAAGAAAGATAATCGAAATCAACGAAGAACTCTGCAACGGCTGCGGCAACTGCGTTACCGGATGCTCCGAAGGCGCCTTGAAAATAATAGACGGCAAGGCTAAGGTCGTAAACGAGAAATTTTGCGACGGCTTCGGAGATTGCATAGGTCACTGCCCTACCGGAGCGCTTAAAATAGTCGAACGCGATACCGTCGAGTTTGACGAAAACGCCGTAGTGGATCATCTTAGAAAAAATTTCGGCGAGGATGCGGTCAATAAAATGAAAGAAGCTCAAAAAAAACACGCCCACGGCTCGGAAAATAAAGAACCGGCCCATCATCACGCCCACGGCGGCTGCCCGTCGGCCCGCTTCATGAACTTCAAGGGAGATAATAACGCCAGGGCTTCAAACGCCTCCGGTTCCGAAGCCGGAGTCATAAATTCGGAGCTCCGCCAGTGGCCGGTGCAGCTTCATCTCGTTTCGCCGAAACATCCGGCGTTCGAAAATACCGATATACTTATAGCCGCGGATTGCGTGGCCTTCACTTTCGGCGATTTCCACCGCAAGCTTCTTAAAGGCAAAACACTGGCCATAGCATGCCCTAAACTAGACGATACCGACGGATACGTAGAAAAATTAACCGAAATATTCAAATATAATAACGTTAAAAGCGTCACCTGCGCCATTATGGAAGTTCCATGCTGTTCGGGCCTTTTAAGGATCGTTAAAACGGCCCTGGCCGAAAGCGGCGCCGAAATACCTCTTAAAACCATTACAATAGGAGTTGACGGCAGCGTTAAAGACCTTTCGATATGACCGCCCGACCTAAAATCGTTTGAAAAAAATCTTGATTATATGTAAAATAAATGTTTATATTATAAGCGGGTAAAATAAAAATAAAAAAAATTAAAAATTGACGTAAGTCAATTCAATAAAAATAAAAATGGTTTATAATATGCTCATATACACCACAAATTATTTCACGGATCAAAATTAATCAGCCGTAAATATTACTTGAAAATACTCGATCGAAAAAACTTAAAAGTAAAAAAAATAAGGAGGAGTTTTAATGTTTTGTTATCAATGTGAACAGGCTCTCAGCGGAAAAGGTTGCGTTAAAGTAGGCGTGTGCGGTAAGGATCACGAAACCGCTTCTTTACAGGATTTATTATTATATGTGGCTAAAGGCGTTTCAATGTACGCTAACCGCCTCAGGAAAATGGGCGTAACCGACAGGCCTATCGACGTCGCCGTCACAGAATATTTATTCACGACCGTTACCAACGTCAACTTCGACGCCGATAAACTCGCTAATTTAATCAAAGCCGCCGCCGATATGCGCGAAAAAGCAAAAAAATTATACGAAGGCGTATGCGCTAAAAACGGCAAAACCCCCGAAACGCTCGCAGGCCCCGCCTCGGTTAAAATAGCCTCGAATAAAGCCGAAATGGTCAAACAGGGCGAAGACATATCCATCGAAAAAAGAAAAGCGAAACTCGGCGACGATATAACCGGATTACAGGAATTGCTCACCTACGGCGTAAAAGGAACCGCCGCTTACGCGGATCACGCCCACATACTCAATAAAGACGACGATTCCATTTACGGTTTTTTCCACGAAGCGCTCGATTTTTTAACTAAAGAAAATCCCACGGTAGACGAACTTCTCGGCCTTAACCTCAAATGCGGCGAAGTAAACTTCAAGGTCATGGGGCTTCTCTGCGAAGCCAACACCGGAACCTACGGCAACCCCGTTCCCACCAAAGTTCGCATCAACCCGTTAAAAGGCAAAGCCATACTCGTTTCCGGCCACGATCTTAAAGATCTCGAAGAACTTCTTAAACAAACCGAAGGCAAAGGCATAAACATTTATACGCACGGCGAAATGCTACCCGCGCATGGTTATCCCGGCCTTAAAAAATATAAACACCTCGCCGGCAACTACGGCGGCGCATGGCAGGACCAGCGCAAGGAATTCGACGAATTCCCCGGCGCCATCCTCATGACCACAAACTGCATACAAAAACCCCAGGACACCTATAAAGCCAGAATATTTACATGCGGCCTCGTGGCATGGCCCGGCGTTACGCATATAAATAACCGCGATTTTTCGCCCGTAATTAAAGCCGCCCTGGACGCTCCCGGCTTCGCCGCCGACGGCGACGGCAAGGAAATTATGGTCGGATTCGGCCATAACGCGGTTCTCGGCGTGGCCGATAAAGTGATCGAAGGCGTCAAAGCCGGAGCTATAAAGCATTTCTTCCTGATAGGCGGCTGCGACGGCGCTAAACCCGGACGCAACTACTACACCGAATTCGCCGAACAGGCCCCTAAAGACACCGTTATCCTCACACTCGCCTGCGGCAAATTCCGCTTCAATAAACTCGAATTCGGCGATATAGGCGGCATACCGAGACTGCTCGACGTGGGCCAGTGCAACGACGCTTATTCCGCCATCCAGATCGCGCTCGCCCTCGCCGGCGCTTTCAAATGCGGCGTAAACGAACTGCCCCTCTCTTTAATACTTTCATGGTACGAGCAGAAAGCGGTATGCATACTGCTTACACTTCTGCACCTCGGAATCAAGAATATAAAACTCGGACCTTCGCTGCCGGCGTTCGTAACGCCTGCCGTCCTCAGCGTGCTCGTCGAGAAATTCAATATAGCCCCAACGACTACGGCCGAAGCAGACCTTAAAGCCATACTCAAAAAATAAACGGCACGGCCGATAAAAAACTTTAATTTATAGCGGGTTCGAAGGTGCCGCTGACATAAGAAAAAGGGGAAGGAAAAGGGCTGACGGCCCTTTTCCTTCCCCTTCTTTAATTAACAAAATAAAATAAAAGCGAAAAAATAATATTAATGAGTTATACGGCTAATTCTTCCATGCGCTTTCGGTAAAACCGGTTGTGCGGTTTCCGCGGAGGTTTTCCGCCCCTATGGAGTAGCCGCAGCGGCCGGTTGAGTTTTCGACGTCTTTGAGAGAGCCGTACACTGAAAAATGGTCGTAAAGATTGGTTATTTCAAATAACCTGCTAAGCGGTTGCGGAACGCTTACGAATGAAAGCGTTTTATTGGAATTGTTAAACGCGCTCTGCAGCGCAGCGAATATGCCGATACCGGCCGCGGAGATGGATTCGAGCGATGAAAGGTCGATTATCATGTGCTCGATGTCGGAAGGTATTGCGTCAGTAATTGAAAACTCGTCGATAAGGATATTTTTAAGTTCAACCGCGCTGAACATATCTAAAATACCCGCCAGTGCTATTATCAGTTTATCGTTATTCTTTACGATGCTAATATCCATAAATATCCCCCTTTAATAAACGTACTCAAAAATTGCCGGTTGCGATAACCGTTAAAAATTATCCTGTTATCAAAAATATAAATACATTAAATTTCATCGTAAACGGAGACTACGTAATTTTTTATTTCTTCACTCGCTAACGCTTTGCGGAACTCGTCTTCCATATACGACGCCAGGTAAAGTATTTTAAAATGCATTTCGAAATTGCCGTTGTCGATTTCTTCCATGGTGGGTATGGTCTTTACGACTTCTCCGTAGTCTTTAAGGTTTTTAAAAAGAAGAAACGCGTTTACCATCTTCATGGGAAGGTCTGCGACGAATTCGACCAGTATGGTATAAGGTTTCATGCCGCCGGCGATCTTTTCTTTTATAACCAGATTTTCGTATGAGGTAACGTGAAACTTTTCGGTTTTGACATCGACGGTTCTTATAAGTTTTTTTTCAGGAGCGTCATATTTTAACTTGTTAATCCTTTCTTTTACAGCGGAATTACTCAGAGTTGGTTTTATTCCGTTTTTAATAGATTTCAGGCATTCTTCGAAAAATTTTAAGACTTCAAAAAGCAGGTCGATGCGCTCCTCGTCAATTATTTCGAGACCGTTTCTGACTCTGTCGAGCATCGATTCGAGTATATGAGCCACATCGGACATATTTTTAATGCCGAGCATGGCGGTGGCGCTTTTAAGCGTATGAACGGCTCTGAAGATTTCGTTAATAGCCTCTGTGTCGGAGCGGTTTTCTTCGAGGGTCATAATGGAATGCGACATCGCCGAGATATTTTTTTGCGTGTCCATGGCGAATGTTTCGTAATCTTCGAGGAGTTCTATTTCATCGAACACAGGCGTTTCGGCCGGGGCGCGACCTGGCTCTTCTTTTACCGTTATTCCTACCGCGTGGATTTGCGTATCGTCGATGTTGAGTTTTTTTGCGATTTCGGCTTGAGTCATATTTGATATAAGAAAGAATTTAACGCACATATCAAATGTTTCCGGCGAAAAATCGCGAAGGTTTTTAGGCACGGCCGCGGTCATCGGTATTATAAAAATAAGTTCGCCGCAGGATTTGACGTTTTGATAAATATCGAAACGCGATTTTTGCGATTTAATGATGTCTTTATCGAGCATCAATCCGATTTCGTAAACAGGTTTGTTGTTGTTGAAAGCGTCGATCAGCTTGCCTTGCGAACATAAAGCTATTTCCAGCATCGTATCTCGATTGATATCGGAATCTATTTCTACTTTATATTTTTTAGAAGCGATATTGGCTGCGGATTTGGCTGCGGCCGCAAAAGCCTCCGGTTCGAATAACGGCGCCGCCCGGTCAGGCGCTTCTTGCGTTTGAACGGGAACGGCCGGTTCGCGGCCTGTAGCAAGGCCTATAATTTCGTGAGCGTCGATTATAAGCGCGATATTATTGCCGTCGAGAAAGGTGGTGCCGGCGATGCCGCGCGCTCCGCCGAAGCGATTGTCGAGGGTTTTAATAACTATTTTCTGGGGCGGCAGAAAATCGTCGACGCAAATGCCGATCATATCTTCGCGATCTTTTATTACTACAATGCACTTTAGCGATTCGTCGGTTTTTTCGTTCATGCGTTTTTTCCACAGGAGTCCGAGATCGTATATTATAAGAGTTTCCTGTCTGAAAACAATGGCGCGATTGCCTGAAACGCGAAAAAGATTTTCCGGGGTAACCGCGGAAACGGATACCACGGTATCCAGAGGAAAAGCGTAAACGGCGCCGTCGATTTCGGCCATGAGCGCATCCGTGATATTTACGGCAGATATTACAGGTATTTTAAATAAGAATTTTGTGCCGTCGCCGCGCTTTGAATTTATGCCTATGCTCCCGTTTAACTTATCTACGCTGGTCTTAACGACATCCATTCCGACTCCGCGCCCGGATATTTCAGAAACTGTTTCCCGGGTGGAAAAACCCGGTAAAAAAACGAAACTATATTTTTCTTCTACGGACATTTTTTCGAGCTTTTCACAGGTTGTCAGGCCGCGTTCGAGCGCCCTGGCGCAGATTTTTTCGATATCCAGCCCGCCGCCGTCGTCTTCGATTTCGATAAATGTGAAGCCGTCATTTATATATGCGTTTATGGATATGGCGCCTTCGGCGTTTTTGCCGGCGGCCTCTCGTATGGCTGGCGTCTCGATGCCATGGTCTACGGCATTTCTGATAACGTGTATGAGAGCGCCGGACAATTCTTCGACTATGGTTTTATCGACTAAAGTTTCATGTCCGGCGGCGGTGAATTTTATACGCTTGCCCTGTGATTTTGAAAGCTCTCTTACGAGGCGCTGAAGAGTGGTTATAGTGTCTTTGAGCTCGACCTGACGTATCTTCATGACGTTTTCGTGGAGATGATCGACAGTTTGCCTTGAAGAATGTGATATTTGCTTGGCTAAGTTCACAATAGATTCGTCGGGCGGTTTCTGATGTATAAATATATCTTCTATCGCCTTTTCGAGAATATTGTGCCTGGTGCCGGCGATTATTACTTCGCCGGTCTGATCGAGCAGTTTATTAAGATATGACATTTTTACCTGTATAGTTTCTTCCATATTTTATCCTGCAAACGACTTAAATTTATTAAGCGGTATTATTTAAAATAAAACGGTTAAATAAAATATGAGAATTTTATTACTGTCATACTTATTATTTTTTAAACATCCACATTTATATGTTAATTTTTGTTAAATATTTCAGCCGATAAAATAACCCTCTAATCAACAAATAAATATTTTTAAGCGCTTTTTTCATTTATTAATGTTTTGCATAAATCATGCCATGTAAAGAGTAAAATAACAATCAGTGCATAGTAAATAGATGAATAATTCACTAAATGTAAGATAAAATGCCTGATTATTGCCAAAAAAATAAAAATAAAAAATATGACGACACACATAAATTTTATAAAATGGTCGCCGGAGTGCTGTTTAAAATTAATACAGCAGTGAAGAAATCAATATATTGATTAGCTTGAAAGTTAGTTGATATTAGGTAATTATGTTGATTTTGTAGTTGAAATATTGTTTTTGAAACAAAAGTTACAATTGTAACGAGAGAAACATAATATGTAACTAAAGAAACATATGTAACGGTGAGCGGTTGCGTCGGGAGTTTGAGCGGTGGCGGTTAAATTAATTTATACTCTTTCATTTTACGCCATAGTTGCACTCGGCTTATGCCCAGGGCAGCAGCGGTTTTTATACGGCTGCCGCCATATTTTGTAAGCGTTTCTACTACGATTGCTTTTGAAAGGTCTTTTTTAAAAATCATTGTATCGTAATCGTTACCTGTGTTTTCGATTTCGTTTGAATTAGCATCGCTTTTTGGCTGGCCGCCGCCGTTTTGCATAGTTATATTATCGCCGCCGGCAGGAGTTTTTGCAGTAGAAGGTAAAATAAATTTTTCGAATTTTGACTGGTAATCGCCTGAAAGGTATTCTACGCCTAGTTCTTCTCTATCGCAAAACATATAAGCGTATTCGAACATGTTTAAGAGTTCTCTGACATTACAGGGATAGTCATAGTTCATCAGAAATTGATATAACTTTCTTGAAACGCCTTTGACTGTTTTATTATATTTAGCGTTTAATTTTTCGATGAATTCTTCTATCAGAACTTCAATGTCCTCATTTCTTCCAGCCAACGGAGGTATTTTTATATGAACGACCTTGAGACGATGATAAAGGTCCGTGCGGAAGCCGCCTTCGCTGATGCGGTTTTCTATGTTGCAGTTTGTGGCCGCTATTATTCTGATGTTGGCTTTTATCGGAGCGTTGGAACCGAGCGGTTCGAAAAGCCTTTCTTCTATTACCGTCAGGAATTTAGCCTGTAAGTGTACCGGCATTTCGGCTATTTCGTCGAGAAAGATAGTACCTCCGTTTGCCGCCGCGAATTTTCCAGGTTTATTAGCTCTGGCGTCGGTAAAGGCGCCTTTTACATATCCGAATAATTCCGATTCGAGGAGATGTTCTGGAAGGGCCGAACAGTTGACTATGACGAAGGGGCCGTCGGCCCGTGCCGAATGTTCGTGTATCGCTCTGGCCATTATGCTTTTTCCGGTGCCCGAGGGTCCTTCTATAAGAATATTGCAATCCGAGCCCGCCGCCGTTTCGAGAATCGCGAATATTCTTTTCATACGGTCGCTTTTGCCGACTATATTTCGGAATGAATATTTTTCTTTTATTTCCTGCCGTGTCTGCTTTATCTGTTCTTCAAGTTCGAAATATCGCGTACGGTCGGTTATCAGTGAATATAAACCATCGTAGCGGCCGGCCGAATCGATTCTTGTCGAAGATATCTGCACATATCTTTTAAGTCCGTTTTTGCCGATTAGTTCGATGTTGTCGATTTTTCGCCCGTGATTTTTAACGGTATCCAGATGCCTTGTGAATAAATCCGAATTCGATGGGTCTATGAGCTGCCCGGGCGCCATGCCCGGAAGTTCTTTGACTGAAAACCCTGTTATTTCAGCTGTTTTGGGGTTCGCATAGGTTATCGTGCCCTCTTTATTCAGCATCCAGTATCCTTCAAATGAATTTTCAACCAGCTGCTGATATTTTTTTTCGTTATTCAATAATTTTATTTTTCCACGTTCGTGAAGTATAGCCATTCCAATTAGCGAAGCTACAGATTTAAAAAGATCTATTTCCGTTTCATCCCACCTGCGGCCTGAATTCCGGTCGTCAAATTTTAAAAACCCCCATGTCATGTTTTCAATGACGATCGGAATAATAATAAAAGATTTGCTTCCGCGATCTTCGAAGATTGTTTTAATATAACCAGGCAGCTCTGAATAATTCATGGAAAATGTAACGCCGTCGAGAATGTCTTCGAACCTGCTGCCGAATTGGTACTGATCGAAAGAAAGCTCCTGGAAAGGGCCCTGGCCTGAAGATAATTTGCCTCCCGGCCATTCGCAGAACCTGTCTGCAAGCCATATGCCGTTATGTCCGTCGAATAGTTCGAAAATATAAGCGTGTGAAGCGCCGGCCGAACGGCCCAGCCACGTGAGTATCTTATCGACGTTCTTTCGCCAATCGAGGTCTTTAAGCAAGAGTTTTGATATGTCATGCAGCAGCTTAAGTATGGCGTTATTCGCGGCGAGTTTTTTCTCCGCAGCCTTGCGTCCGGTTATGTCTGTAACGAATATAAGAAATTGACGGCTTTTAGGTTCGTATGTGACGTTTATCTCGGCGTCGTAAACGCTTCCGTCTTTGCGCCTGTGAGTTGTTTCGAACCGGTCGAAGCCTTCACGCATTACCTTTTGCGCATGTTTATGAGATTGTTCAGGGCTTTCGCAGTATTCTATATCGGCGAGCTCTAGCTCGAAAAGCTCTTTTTTTGAATACCCGCTCATCAGACAGAAAGCATCGTTTGTTTCTATTATTTTAAATTTTGAATCAAGAATGAAAAAGCCGTTTTTAACGGTATTTAGCAGCGATGAAAAGCGGATTTCGCCTAATTTTAGCTTCTGCTCGGCCTGCTTGTATGAAATGGAAACGGCTACGCTCGAACCGAGTTTTTCAAAAAGTTTTATTGTTTCGGGCGTGAACGCGTCACGTCTGCGGTCGTTGAATTGGAGCAGTCCGATTATTTCTTTGCCCATGCGTAAAGGAATGAGAGCCACTGATTCGTAACCTTCTCGGTTGCAGCGGTTTCTGGGATAGCGTTGAAGCTTTCCGGCGGCCGCCTGTGCTTCTAAAAAATCGGAGGTGCTGTTTGTCCAGAAGCTGCCGTAATCGGTGAAAAAAGTAGCAGTTTCGTCGGAATATCCGTTTAATATGCAGCCGCACATGCATTCGCATATCGCCATGCCCTCGCCGTCAAAAAGAACGTCGCCGCTTTCATCGCGTGCGCAAAGAAAATTTTCGAGTTTGATGAAGTGGTCGGGAAATCCGCTGGTTTGAAAATAAGGAAAATCGTTGCCTTCACGGAGTCTGATACCTACGGCTTCTACTTTTGAAAAATTTTTAAGTATTGTCAGGATGTCATTGATAGTTTTTTCGATATCGGCGGGACTGTTAAGAAGATTAAGCACGTCATTAGTTAATTGCTTTTGCTCTTCTTCGAGTTTGCGTTCGGTTATATCCGCCGAAGTTCCGCAAAGTCCGCGCACTTTTCCGTCCTGTGAAAAAAGCGGTATCTTCGTCGTAAGAAAAGTTCTGGCACGGCCGTTCCGGTTTGAAATGAGCACTTCTTCGCCTTCGGCTCTTTCGCCTTCAAGGACGCTGCGGTCGCTTTTGCTAAGAGCGGAAGCCGTGACAGTATCGAAAAAATCGGCGTCGGTTTTGCCGATAATGTCTTCGAGCGAGGCCGCAAAAAAATTCCTCACCTGGCGGTTGGCGTAAGTGTATCGGCCCGAAGAGTCTTTGGTGAAAATAAACGCGCCGCTGTTGTCGATTGCCTGAAGCAGGTCTTCCTGACGGTTATTCAGCTCGCGCAGAGCGTTGAGGTTGATTTCGTTATTACGGTTGGTTTCGAAAAGCTCGATGGCGTTTTCAATCGCGGATTTTAACACGAAATATCCCGAGTTTTTTGTTATATAACCCTGGTGAGGGATTCCTCGAACCTTTTCGACTACCTCCTGCTCTGAATGTGAGGTAAAAAATATTATCGGGAGTTTGCGTAATTCAAGAAGTCTTCTGGCGGTTTCGATTCCGTCCATTCCCGGGCCGAGGTAAATATCGAGAAGCACGAGGTCCATTTTTTCACCGCGCGCGGCGAGCTCGATGGCTTTTTCTCCGCTGGAAACGGATACGAGAGTAAATCCCAATTTTTCGATCAAATGAGACTGCAGAAGAAGTGTGGAATTGTCATCTTCAACGAGAAGAACAGTTTTGGTATCCGTCAATGCTATTAAAACCTCGTCCAGGAAATAAATAGCGAAGCTGCTGTTAAGTAAATCATAAGCGTATTATAATTGATTTAATAAAAAAATTCAATATAATTTTTATTTAATTTTAGCGAACATGTACTTCAGCGGAAGCGTGATGCGAGCGCGCCAGGCGGTTTCGTTATGCGGGGCGTCCGGAAATTCTTTGTAGCAGTAACTTTTAAAACCGGGATATTTTTTGTTGAACTCTGAGTTGAACCGCCGGGCGTATGAAAGCCCTTCTTCGCCTTCGGCACGGCCCATATCCAGCCATATTTTAGTTTTGGAGTCATCGAGTCTGGCGCTTGCCACAAAATCTATTATTTTACCGCCGGCCCACCATATGGAAGGCGACATTACGATGGTCCTGGAGAATTTATCGCTTCGCTTAGCGCAGGCGTAGAGCGAAATAAGTCCGCCGAGAGACGATCCGCCGATGGCGGTGTTTTTAGCGTCGGTTAGCGTGCGGTACTTTAAATTGATATGCGGCATGAGCTCTTCTATAAGAAATCCAAGGTATTTATCGCCGTCGCCGCCGCCGTGCACGGGGTCTTTGAACGGCGTGTACTCGCTCATGCGTTCGGAAGTGTTGTAGACGGCGACCACTATCATTTCGTTTATTGAGGATTCTTTGTATAATTTGTCGCAAGCTTCGTCCACGCTCCAATCCACGCCCTGAAAAGAAGTGTTGGGGTCGAACAGGTTGTTGCCGTCGTGCATATAGAGCACAGGATAGCGTTTTAAACTTTTTTTACGCCCGGTTTCATATTTATAAGATGGCGGCAGCAGCACGATAATGTCGCGCTCGTTGCCGAGTATTTTTGACTTGAAATTTTTGATGAAATCGAAATCGCCTGTTATTTGGGGCGTGCCGGGTGAAGCGTTTCCGCTCGCGCCGCCGATATCGGCCCAGGCCTCTACCGCGCAGTCTATCTTATTTTCGCCGGCTTCGAAGTTGAAAAATAACTTTCTGTTAGGTATTTCATGGCCTTTAAAGTCTTTTTCAACTTTAGAAAAATCGCCGCGCGTGAACTTGAATTCGATCTCACAGTCTTTTTCAAGGCGCGCGCCGAAGCGGTAAGTAAATTCGGAAATTTTAACGAGTTCGGCCCCGGCGCCTTTCCAATTGCCCATTTTTTCGTGGCCGCCGGATATGTAGATCTTATCTCCGGCCGGCGTGGATTGAGGAATTTTAACGGTGATTATGAAGTTGTCCGCGGCGCGCGAATCGTTCGTAATTAAGCTTCCGGCATTCGATGATTGCCCGAAAGCGGCAAAAGGGGAAAGAAAAAGAAATGAAATTACCGCGGCTGCTATTATTTTTATGATTGAAATATTTTTCATGATCGATCCTTGTTTTAAAAATTATCCGTAGTTGCTAAAAAGCATGGCCTTACCGTGAATTTTAATGGAATATATCATAAATAAAGGATTTTGTCAATTTTGTAATCCGGCTTAAGTTTCAATGCGGCTCGGCAAAAAATTGACTTTAGGTTCGAATTGATTTATAATTTGAAAAACAAACGGCAGGCAAAAATGCAAAATTATAAAACTTTATATAAAAAGGCGGTAGTATTTTTAAATGGCCAAATTATTTATTTCAATAGCTATATGCCAGGCTGCGGGTATATTAGGGTCTTTCTTTACGCGAACTTCCGTTTCGACATGGTACCGCACTCTTGTAAAGCCGCCGTTCGCGCCGCCTAATTGGCTTTTCGCGCCTGTCTGGATAACTATTTTCGTTATGATGGGAATATCGCTTTATCTCATTATAAAGCCCGATAACGCAATGGCGGCAAATAAAAAAGCCCTGACGGTTTTCGCCTTCCAGCTTATTTTTAATATATTATGGTCGGCGGCTTTTTTCGGGCTTAGATCGCCGCTCGCGGGCCTTGCGGTCATATTCGCGCTATGGCTTTTAATAATTTTCAATATAGTGGAATTTTATAAAATATCCCGCGCCGCCGGAATATTATTGATTCCTTATTTGTTATGGGTCAGTTTCGCATTCGTTTTGAATTTTGAATACTGGCGTCTTAATTGATTTTTTCAATGGTTTTGGCCTGCGCGGGCCTATTGGCGGACTTCTTCCTTTTAGCCGAATCTTATGGTATTATCGGTATATATAAGCTTTTCGGCGGCGGGTTCGTACCACGGCGGATTTCAAGAGATCCATCTGCATAAAACTTTTCAGGTCGGAAAATTTAGAAAAATATACCATGGCCGCCCTCACTATGCCGGTTAAGCCTTCTATCTCACTGCAATGGTCGAATAGCTGAACGCCCTTTATGTCGCGGTAGTTTTTTGTGAGCGCGGCGTGCCGATGAAAAACGCCGCCTGCAGAGCTAAGACTGGCAACAAAATAAATGCGACCGTGCCCGGTTTAACTGTCAGAAAGCGCGTTGAATGTAAAATTGCAGCCGTTTTTCTGTTTTGCGCCAGCGTTATAGGTGATTTTATATTTTTCATGTCAGGCTCATTATTTTAATTAAAATAGCGATAGGACATCATTTTAGGTTCATTTTATCGCCTGTTTTCTCCTTTGATTTTCAGCGCCCGATATGTTATGATAGAAATTGAATTCAAACCCAAAAAATAGACCGTGCGGCTCAGCTATACAACAGGCTCGAGTTAAATACTTTTTCCTTGATCTCCGGTATGCTCACCGATGCTTGAGCGTATATAGTAGCGAGTGTTTCGAGGTAGTCGTCGTCCGGCTCGCGCAGTATGAATTTATTCGAGAAGCGTTCTGGTATTTTTGCTACATGCACATAAATATCTTTGTAATCGAGATTGTTGAGGCTGCGCGGCGGCAGGTACGCTATGAACGGCGAATACATCTGCTTTTTTCTGTAAATGACTCCGTAGCCGCCGCCGCCCTTTCTGGGCCGGTCGTCTATCAGCACTATGTCGATGCTTTTGATCAGACGGTCGTAAAGCGCTTTCGTCATTGAGTACTCGTCGTCGATAAGCGCGTTGACGATCTTTCGCTGGCGCCTGACTGTTTTTGCGTCCGGGTTGTCCCGGAAAATTAAGCTGAGAGCGTAGTCACGCGTTTCGTTTAATTTATTGAGGATGTAGTAAGCCGCCGCGAATTGATTGGGACCGAATCTGTCCGCGACGAGTTTATGAAAGATATAATCGTCGCTGTAATAGTGATTCTGGAAATATACGGACGCGGCCTCCTGGAATAACTCATAAAACCAGCTATCTTTATAATAAGTTTCGAATATATAATGAACGGCTTCGTGAAATATGATCTTTTCCATTTCGCCGGGAGCCCCTACCAGAGCCGAGTCGATCTTTATGATACCGGTATCCGAAAAATACATCCCGAACGCGTCTTTTAAAACACGGAATTTGACTTCCAGCCTCATGTCCCGGTCTGCCGCGCTTCGCATTATGTTTTCGATCAGTTCGATAATGTTGATTAGCGATCTTTTCAATGCCGTTAACGCCCGCGCTCCGCTGCTGATCGAAAGCGCGGTGCCGTCGAGCGAAGCGTCGATTGAATAATTTTGGATTTTGAATTTTTTAGAAAATTTCATAAAAATCACAACTTCCTTATTATCTGCTCTGATTTAATTTTAACTCAAGCCGGCGAGAAAAAACAGTGAACAACTCCGCGTATGCGCTTGAATCAAAAATTTCCGAAATTAAATGTTTTGACCGTTTACGGCGCCGTTAAACGAAGTGTCGAGTGAACAATTAGTTTTTAAACGGCTTTGTTATACTATGCGAAGCATTAAAAACTTATTATTTTTAATAGATGAAAATAACAAACGCGGCCGCTAACTCAAATGCAATTTGCATGCCGTTTTTGTTAGAGGCCGCGCAGCGGGCGATTTGTTCGCCCGGGCGGGATAATATTTTAGATTATATTGAGTTTATATTAAAAAAACTTAAAAAAGCCGGTTGTTATATACAAAAATATTTATATGACTCAAATATTTTTATGTATTCAGAGAAATCCGTCTGTTGTTATTATGAGGCCTGCTGCCAGCCCGTCCTAACTGCCTATGCCTGAGCGTTTCATTTCGTGCGCGAGCGTCTGGTAGTTTTTATAGCCGAGCATTCTGGCGGTTTCGCTCTTGTTGCCGCCGCATTTTTCGAGCGCTTTTTGAATGTATTTTTTTCTGAGGCCGACCGTGATCGCGTCCAGGTCGACCGGAAATAAAAAGTCGTGATCGGGTCCGGCGGCTTCGGTCTGCGCGCCGTGAGTGAAGTAATTTTTCAGTTCTTCGGCGGTTATTATAGATGAGTCGGCCCACAGGCACACGCGCTGCAGAGTGTTGTAAAGTTCGCGCACGTTGCCCGGCCACGGGTAGTTGACAAGCAGTTGCCTTGCGCTGGCCGATAATTTTTTTATGACGTAGCCGGGTATTTCGTCGTTTTTATCGTTTATTGCCTTCAGGAATTTCTCGGCCAGAAGCGTTATGTCGTCGCCTCGTTTTCTGAGCGGCGGAAGCTCGATGGCGAATACATTCAGCCGGTAATAAAGGTCCTCTCTGAACTTTCCGCTCTTGACGAGTTCAAGCAGATTTTTATGCGTGGCGGCTATTATCCGCACATCGACTTTAGAGACGCGTCCGTCGCCCACCCGCTGAACTTCGCCTTCCTGGATCGCGCGCAGCAATTTTGTCTGCGTTTCCAGGCTGAGCTCGCCGATCTCGTCAAGAAAGATAGTGCCGCCGCTGCATTCGAGAAAATAGCCGCTGCCCTCGCCGCAGGCGCCGGTCCACGCGCCCTTCGACCAGCCGAAGAGCGTGGCGTTGGCTGTGGTTTCCTGTATTGCGGCGCAGTTGAGCGTCAGCATTTTTTTGCCTTTCCTTAATGACGCCGCGTGTATGGCTTTCGCCAGAAGTTCCTTGCCGGTGCCGGTCTCGCCCGTGATCAATACTGAAACATTGTGCGCGGCGAGTTTGCGGGTTTTGTAAAGCAGCGATTCCATGATATCGCTCCGGTATATGATCTCGCCGTACTGCTTTTCAGAGTGTATGTTTTTTAATATTTTCTCGCGCGCCCTGGCGGTTACCTCTGGAATATATTCGGCGTCGATGTTGAACTCGAGGTCTATCGTCTTGACGATCTGCTTTTTCGAGCCGATTTCGTAATGCGACTGATAAAGCGTCGCCGGATACGCCGTTTTAGAAAGAAGCACCCAGATAGCGTTCATCTGGCCGGTGCCGGGGCTCGTATGGAAATGCCATTTGATTTTTTTATTAGAGTACTTTTTCTGCAGCGATTTCATGATGCCGGTGGTTATCTCGTAAATGCGGTTATAGTCGGTCGGATTGAGCTCGTGCTCGTGGAAAACCACGGTTTTATTTTTCGCGTATTTTTTGCTTATCTGCCTGCGATATTCGTCTTTATGCTTTTCAAGCGGCTGGCCGAAGTTGTACAGAAGATGCAGCTCGTCGAAATCGTCCGCGTGCGGCGATTCCAGCAGCGCTATTATCGGGCCGCTGCCGTCGCCGTATTTAGTGTCGTGCGCTATCGAATTCAGATCGTGTGTTCCGATCCAGCTGAGACATATTTTTTTCATGATTTCGCCTTTCTGATATTTGATTAAATTATCTTTGAAGCGTTGTAATTTTCATTCAACCATAAAATCGACAATTATCGGAAAATGGTCCGACCCGATGAACCGGCCCTTGAAAACTTTCAGGATAGTGACGCCTGCTGAGTAAAGGCAATGGTCGATCGGAATCCGCAGCGGCGGCATGTGCGAAGGCCAGCTCGGAAAGAGCCCAAAACCTTCCGCGGAATTTTTAAGGCAGGCCGCGGCGGTTACCGGCGCTTTATAAGGCATAAAAGGCGCGAGCGCCGCGCCGCAATAAAATGCAAAAACAGCCATTGCAGAGTTTTTTTTCCATTCACGCCCGAAAGCGAAAATAAGCGCCGCGACCGAAGTAAATGCAAAATATTGAATATAGAATTGGCAGCTCAGTTCAAAAACTAAATGAAACCGAGCGAAAAGCGAAGCCGTTGCTCCGCAGCACCACAGGACCGCAATCGTAATGAAAACGCCGCGAGCAAGTCGAAGAATATATTCGGTTGTTTTTTTACGGTCCGGCATATAATAAATCAGGTTAAAATGTATTACTTAATCGAATTACTAATATTACAAAGGTTTTCTCGTTTTATAGTGAACTTTATTAATGACTTTTTACTTCTGGTCGTTTTTAACCTTGATGAAAGTAACCTCGAACGCTTTGCAGGGACGCATTTTCTGCAGGCGGTTCATGAAAATGAAGGCGTCTTTGGCGTCATAGTATTGAAAGACGTCGAGGCCGCGGTCGAGAAGTATCTTCCAGCCGTGGTCGGTTATTATGTGCCGGGCGTGTATGGCCTTGTTGTCGTCGAGCTCGTATGTGAAATCTATTCCGACGCCTGAGCATGAATTCATTATTTTCTCGAAAAATTCGATCTGCTGAGAGTCGCTGAAATCGCTCGGCGAAGTTATGACGTGCACGGCCATTTCCTCATCTTCGGGCTTGTTTCTGGCTATGGTCTCCATCAATTCCATAAGGTTCTTGATCTGGTAAAACGCGCGCAGATAGGCGTCCGTTATGGTTATTTTCTTCGCGCCCTTAATATAAGGCCACAAAAGTTCGTCGAATGAAAGGCCTCGCTGGTTTTCGTTGAAAACGATATGTTTTTCGGCCAGCTGTTTCGGTTCGTATCTGCCCGCGGATTGCGCGGCCGCTTCGTCGGCGTGATCGCCGCCGCCGGCTTTTTCGAATTTCTCCCTTTCGTTGCCCGAGTGCGCCTTCATGTGGTAAAAATTCGGATACTCTTCCTCCTCGAGCGTTTTGACTGGTTTTTCGTCACCGGTCGCGTTGTTCAGATAAGCGAACCGGACCGCCGCGTAAGTGGAATCGATCCTCATCAGCTGGTCCTTGACGCGTTTGCGGCCTTCGATGGAGAATCTGAGTATTTCTTCGATCTCCGCCGGCGCCGCCTCGCCGTTGGGGAATAATAACTTCATCATGCCGGAGAAGGTTTTATTGATGCCGTCGCGGTCGCGCGTCGAGATGTCGGCCGAAAGCGAGAAGTGCTTTTGATACCGGTCGGAAAAATCGTGATTTCTGAGCGAGCGCAGCACTTCGGCGAGGTAGTCGACGACGAAGCCGTAGCCGTCGGAGAACATTTCGCCGCGTATGATATCGACCTCCCAGCCGGGTATGTAAAAATGGACGCGGTCTAAAAATGCCGAATCATGATATTTTTCAGGAAGGTCGTCGAACAGGTCGGAGTGTTTGAGCATATAAGGGACCGTATGCTGCGTGTTGCCCACGAAGACCATCGACGCCTCGGCGCCGAGCATTTCGACGCCGCGCGAGAAAGATTTATTCGCCATGTAGTTTTTCATGATATCGACAAGCGCCTTGTCGACCTTTTTCTGCTTTCCGGCGAACTCGTCGAAAGCCACGGCGTCCCAGTAGCCAACCAGGCCGATTCGGCCGGTGCTGTTGTTGACGAATAATTTCGGCACGGTGACCTCGCCGCCTGAAATGAGTATGCCGTGCGGCGAAAATTCAGAATAAATGTGGGATTTGCCGGTGCCCTTCGGCCCGAGCTCCATCAGGTTGTAATTTCTCTCGCAGTATGGGATCAGCCGCACCAGCTGGCTTAATTTGCTTCTCCTGCCGAACAGTTCCGGATTGAACCCTATGCTCTGGATCAAAATATCTATCCACTCGTCGGTGGTGAATTTAGCTCGCGCGTCGATATACGCGTTCATGTCGAACTGCGAAAGCTGTATCGGCTTGATCGTCGAAAGGACCCAGGGGCATATGTTCTTGTCCTCCCTGAAGTCGTATTCGATGTCGGATATGCACCATACGCCGCTGACCAGGAGGCGCGGGTGCGCCTTGACGGTGGCGGAATCCACCAGCACCTTGCTTATGCCGAGATTGGCGAAGTCTGCTTCGTAGGCGTCGGTCTTGTCGTTGAGCGAGACGCTGATCTTGTCGATGACCTTGTAGCGGCCTTTTTCCTTGATAAGCGAGCGCACCAGGCCGCTTTCATTACGGTGCACGTAATGGTTCTTGAGGATCTCCTTGACGGTCTGGATCCCTGACTGGATGCTGGCCTCGTCGCTGGTCGCGCAGTACTGGCCGAGCAGGTACTCGAGCACGTATGAGGGCACTATGGCGTTGCCCTTGACCTGCTTGACCAGGTCCTTGCGGACCACTAGCCCCTGGAAATGTTGATTTATCTTGGTATCGAGCGCGTTCATAACTTCCGACCTTCCTTGTTCTAAAGATCAAAATCGCTTGTAAATGCGCGCCGCACGGTGTAGGCGCGCGAGCAGTATTCCTTGTAATGCGAAGTGGCCGAATGTTTTTCGTCGAGCCTGAGCGTCACCTGCTGGTTATTCGCCTCGTCGGCCTTGCGCGTGAGTATGAAATTGACCGTTATTTCTCGGCTGCGGCTGTTTTCGTGGGCCAGGTCGAAATCGATCTCGCGGCTGTTGGAGATGAGCTCGCCCGCCCCGTTATATATGCCCGCCATTAACTTTCTGGCTTTTACCTTTTCGCTGACCGGCTGTTTCTGGTAGAATACGACGGCGAGCTGGCCGGAGGTTATAACCGAGTCCGCGCCGCCGATGATCTGCACTTCGACCTGCGAGACGTCGCTCTGGCGTTTTTTATTTATCCTGACCACCGGCACGGTTATCTCCTGCAGCGAGGCACCGCCGTGGACGAACCGGCTGCCGCCGCCCTTGAGCCTCAGCCTGCCTATGGACCTGGGAAGCAGTATGTCGCTTTCGCCGGCCAGCCCTAGCGCCGCCGCGCTGAATTTTTTCAAGCCCGGCCGCTCCGTGAGGTTTTTGCCGACTATGAACCTCCTGTCGCGGTAATAGACCGTATCGGCGGAGAGATCGCATTCAGTAAAATCCGCCTCGCCGACCGGCCGGTGCTGATAAATAAAGCCGTGGTCGGCGGTCACGATAATATTATTTGCGTTGCCCGCGGTCAGTTTTTTGACCAGCCGCACCAGTTCTTTAAGCGCGTCCTCGGCGGCGTCGAAGACCTTATCTTCGCTTTCGCGCTTGTCGCCGGTGCTGTCGATGACGTTATGGTATATATAGACCACTTTGTTGTCGCGTATGAGCGAGGCGCAGGCGGTTTTATTCATATTGAGAACGTCCTCGGCGCGCACCGCCGCCGCCCCGTCCGGCACCGCTGCGGCCAGTATCCTGGAGCGGTTCTGCGTGCCCTGGGAGTTCTGCGAATCCACCATCACCGTTCCGGTGTCGTCCGGCGCTATCTCGAGCGTTTTGTTCGGAAGGAGCGCGCCCATGCAAAGCTGTGTGCAGCTGGGCGTCATGGCGAGCACGGGCTCGACGGACGCGTCGTAGCGGTCCTCGTTATTGATAAGGCACGCCAGTTCCTCGCCGATCTCGTATCGCATCGCGTCGGATATTATCACGAAGATTTTATTTTCGCGGTCCAGGAAAGGCTTTATGAATTTATCGAAAAAGTTTCGCTGCGGAGTGATCTGGCCCGCGGCCCGTCCGGCGGCGGCGTCGAAAGCCTCCTGCCAGTGGTCGTTGAGCCTGAGCAGGAAATTATTGGTGTAAAGGTTTTCGACCAGGTCGAGCAGCGGCTCCAGCATGGTTATTTCGCCGGACTGCCTGGCGTTATGTATGAACTTGCGGTAGTGCTGGTCGATCTTGAACCAGTGGCTGCAGTAGCGCGTGACGGCGCTTTCCATCGAGCCGACGCTTATATCGGCGGAGTCGAGCGCGCTCATGAACTGAGCGGCGTGGCTGACCGCCTCGTAAAGATGCCTGTAATTATCATACCACCGGCAGCAGCGGCGCGCCCTGCACCAGCCGGCGACATCCGCGGCCGAGGCCGACCTCTGTACGGTTATTCCGATAAGGTCGCCGACGATCTTTTCGTCGATCTGCCTGAAGTAATCGACTTCTATCAGCGGTCTGAGGTCTTTTCCGGCCAGCTCCTGAGCTATATTGATTATTTCGCCGCATTCCGCCGAGAACGTTTCGAACGCTTCCGAGTATCTGCGGTCATCCTTCCATCTTTTGAACAGGACGAGCGCGTCGGCGTTAAGGCTGTATTTGCGGCCGCACGCCATTGCGTAGCACGATTTGAACAGCTCGATGCCGAAGTCCTTTATTCCGGGCTCCGGCGATGAATAGGCGAATATCCTGCCGAGCGTTTCGAACAGGAACCCGTCCAGCGCTGATTTTTTGATCAGGTTGAATTTATCTTCCTGCGCGAGCGCCGATTCGTTTAAAAGCGCGAGCGCGATCTCCTCGATGTCGGCGTCGCACGCGGCGCACACGGCGAGCATTTTAAGCCGGACTGCGCCCGGCGAGTCGGCCTGGCTGACGGAGTTTTTAAGCGAGTCTCGTCTCTTCGCCGAATTGAAGAAGAAAGCGTGGCTTTCGACGAGCCCGGCGAACGCCTGTCCGAGCCCGATCTCGTCGAGCCACAGCGACGCCTGGTCGGCGCGGAACTCGCATCCGGCGAGCTCGAGGTCGAGCAGCCAGTTGTCCCTGTCGGCGGCGGGCGGAGGTCCTTCGCGGTACAGCAGGAATTTAGACGCCGGCTCCTCGCGCAGTATCCTGTATTTAAGGCCGAACTCGTTGTTTTTGATCTCGGCTTTGCTGACTCCCGCTATCTCGACCGCGTCGAATTCGGCGCGCAGCTCGCGCCTGGCGTCGTTCCAGAAGACTATGCGCGAGCGCTCGAACAGCCTGTTGAGCGCCTGTATTATTCTGTCGTTCATAATTCAGCCTTTTGTTACTAACGGGTTTCTTCAAATAATTCTAACTCAGGTATGACTTTTTTAACCAGTTTGAAATGCTTGTCATCGCTCCATATCTTAAGGTCGTTCTTCAAGGCCAGAGAGCAAATTATGGCGTCCTGAAAAGGTATGGTCACCCCTTTAGTTTTAAGTTCGAACAATAGACGACCGACATCTTCCCATATATCATCGATTTCGATATATATGAAATCAGAAAGCGCTTCTGAAATAGATTCGATTTCTTTTTCGTTTTTTGCGCCGTAAATTAATTCGGATTTAGTGACTCCGCAAATTGCGATGTCGTCGGATAAAAAAAATTTTTCAATTTTTTGGGTTGGCCTGCGCCAGTAGTTGATTATAACATTAGTATCAACGAGGATCATATTTTGCTCAACTCTCTTAACTCGTTAATTTTTTTTGCGCTCATTTTGATCTTACCGGCGAGACTGAAGAATTTTTTTAATCTGGCGGGGGATTTTTTCGTTTTTTCCTCTCCTAAACATATAATTTCAACTTTTTTGCCGATGAATTTTTTCAGCTGAGGAATGGTTATCGTTTCCGAATTGACTAAAATATTAGTTCTTATAGCTTCCATTACGCCTCCTTTTAGCCTTAAACGGCTGAGTCAAATTTTATTCCTCTTTGTCTTCCAGCCCCGGTATCTTCTTCAGCGCCGCGCCGAATTTCTGGTAGTTGACCTTCACGCCGTCGTCGAGATCTATCGCGATCTGCCTGGCGGCGAGCGGATACAGGGTATCGCGTTCGTATTCGTCGAGCTCGGCAAGTATCTTTTTGATCTTATCGATCTCTTTGAGGGCTTTTGTTTTTTCGGACGCCGACGAGGCCGAGCTGATGGTTATGTGCTCGTAGTTGCTCTTTTGCGAGGCCAGTTTAGTCTTGAACTCGCGCAGGTAATCGTTCAATACTATGCTGACGGTGTCGGGGCGGTAGCGGTGCATGTAGATCAGCGCGTTGAACGACCCCTTCGGGCTCGTGAACAGCCAGTAGATCGGGCGTTTTTTATAGCGTTTGATGTGCTCGCCGTAGAAGTCCTTCGTGAAGTATTTTCGTATATCCTTGCCGATGGCCGTTTCGATGAATTTGAGGTTGTCCTCGAAATGCTCCGCGCCGAAAGCAGCCCTCAAAAAATTGTAGAATCGCTCGGTGATGTCGTCAGGGAACCATTCTCCGTCGAGTATGGGTATTACATTGTCGGCGTCGGGCGGAAATACCGGATTCGGGATCTGTTTGAGGTAATCATCGACGGTATCGCCCTGATTGGCGAGGACCAGCCCGGGCCTGTCGAGCGAGTAGCGGCCGAACATGCAGCCGACGGAATATGAGATGAACTCCTTCATCGTATCGGCGAGCAGCAGCGCCTCGAGCTCTTCTTCGGTTTTATCGCCGCCGTAGCGGTAGTGCGGGTTGCATGTGAGAGTGATCTCCGACAGCGGCACGTCGGGCGTCAGTTCGTCCGACAGGCCGTATGCGTCGATGAATATCCGGTTGTTCTCCTCCTCGAGCCTCTTCATTTCAAGCGTCATATCGCGCCAGCGAGAGCGGAGGCGGGGGTAGATGTCGGAGAGTGCATAGTGCATAGTGGACAGTGGAGAGCGGAGAGCGGAGAGTGACGGCGAGGTCGAAGAATCAGGAAGATCTGAAGATTCACCTTGAGCGCCGCCGGATATATTCGAAATATCTAATAAAGGCGATCTGGTGAAGTCCCAGGAGGTTTCGTAGGAGTCCCAGTCGGATTTCGAAATGTTAATAAGTTTTTTTACATTAATAATTATATAATCTTTTTGAAATATTATTATAGGAACTTTTCCAATGGGCCCTTCGTGAAAATCAAGTGTTGGTGAAAGAACATACAGAATTTTTTCGATAATTATACTATTCATTAGTCCAATTGAATATTCAATTGGATTATTATTCAGTGGAAAACACACGGATCCTTTTGTTTCAAATAAATAACCTTTTGGTGAATATCGCATTGATAACTTATAACTACTGATAGTAGACCAAGTCATTCCGTCCTTAAAATAATAATCAGGATTACGTATAACAGAACCAATATAAGATTTCATTTTAAGTCCATTGTTTTTCCAATCAGCAATTATATTATTATTCCCAAACCATTTTCTAAAAGTCCCCCCTTTGTTGCATGGAAACCATTGGCAATTAGATAATTCGGCTTCTTTGCCAGTATTAGAATTAAATTTTATATTGTTTATTGATACTTCAGACCAAAATTTTAAAAATAAATCATTGTTTCCTGTTGCAAATCCTTGTCTGGGGACAGCATATTCAAATAAAGGAATACCTTTTGAAAAATTTGCAATTACTTTTTCACTTACCCAATAAGCGATAGGACTTCCCGGAATTTTTTTGAAATCGGAGGATGAGGCGCGAAAAAAAATATTGTTGGATAATCCTTTAATAGCATCAAGTGTGTGTGATGCCATTTCTTCGTCTCCGCCCTTAAAACTTACCAATCGAATATATTTGCCTTTGCATTCAGGAAAATGATCGTTGATAAGATTATAAGCACATATTTGTACGGTGGCACCTTTAAAACCGGTAAGTGGAAGTTCTACGAGATTTGTCAATGTTTTTTGCTCAAGTATATAATTTCGCAATTTTTCGTATGAAGAAATATACATCCAGACGTTAGGACACATTATTCCAATAAGTCCTTTTTTCAGGGAAAGCATGGTATTACGAATAACAAATGCTGAAAATAAATCTGATTTGACATCTTCATAATTTTGCTGCAGGAATTTTTTAATGTCGTCATTCATACCCTTCCCGCCCATATAAGGCGGGTTGGCCACGACGACATGATATTTCGGAGATAGATAATCGGCCTGTTTCAATACTTTTAAGACTTTTTCATGGGTTTTAGATATGAATAATTTTTCTTCGATGCCCCTTGCACGAAGCGTTTGAAGGATGTCCCCGACATTTGTGAGCGCCGGCCTTATCAACGAGCCGAAATTATCGCTCTCCTCGAACTGCCTCAGCGTGGTTTCAAGAGGCGCGGTAAAAAGGTCGCGGCCGACCTCGCTCATGTAATCTTCGAGCTCTTCCTTATCGAAACGAATATTCTCCAGTACGCATATATTCGGCTGGATAGGGTTTCTGAAGTATCGTTTATATTTTCCTCGCGCCTTCATCGCAAGCGCGAACGACGCAAGCGTTCCCGCGCGGCCGTCGATCTCCACGCCGTAAAGATTGTTCTTCAATATCTTTTCGACTATGTCCGAAGGGTCGTGGCCCTCCTCCTCGTAAATGTCGTACAGCAGGTCGAACGCGTAAACCAGCATGTGGCCGGAGCCGCAGGCGGGATCGCATATCTTTATTTCTTCCGGCGAACCGATCTTTATGAAATTATTTTCACCGGCGCCGCCCGCCGAGTTTTTTCCGCCGTCATCGATGTAATACTCCATGCGGCCGCGCAGCTTCGACTGCGGACGGTTGAGCATCCAGAGCCGGCCGAGCGAATTCTCGACCAGATATTTAACTATCCACGCCGGCGTGAAAAGCTGGGTTGCCGCCGGAATGTTCTCGGGCGTTATCTTCCTGTTCTTCTTGAGGCCTTCGAACACTTCGGCCTTTTTTTCGGAAATATAAAACTGATAGAGCCAGCCGATGATCTCGACGTCTGCGCAGTCCGCAGCCGTCATGGCCTCGCGCGCCGCCGCAAGTATCGAATTGTCGGACAGCAGGTCGTCAGGCATCAGAAGCTCGGTGTAGTCCGCTATCTTTTCGAACAGGAACGGCATCGTATTGTGATAAAAATTGCAGCAGGCGGTCACCATCATCCGGTACGCCTCGGCCTGAGGCTCGCGGCTCGGCGCGGCCCCGCTCAAAAGCGCCAGCACCTTGCGCGCGACGGCGTCCGGAACCATCTCTTCGTCGATGTGGCCCGCCTTGGCCTCGGCCAGTATTTCAGGCTGAGTCTGGTCCTGCAGGGGCGACACTATGCTGATCTTATTGTAGCCGTTGGCGTCCATGAACCTGAGCGCGCAGAACCGGTTGAACCACGTGTAGGCGGCGGTCTCGACCACTTTATCGGCGGATGTTGCGGCGATGCGCTTTTCCAGCTCGCTTACAGCAGCCGGATTTTCGCGGCGCGCCGGGCCTTCGGCCGCCAGGACCAGTTTCATCTTCGATGACACCTGCTCGATCAGCGCGCGCCTCGCATACTGCGCGAATTTTTTGAGTCTGGATGTATCCATATATTTTCCTTAAAATCTGAATTTTATAAAATTATGGTTTTGCCTTTTGCGATCTCTTCTTCCATTGCGGTTTTGAGCGCTTCGATATATTTTTCGGCGTCTTTTTTGCTTGCTATCTTTTTATCTTTATAACCGGTCCGAAGCGCGCTCAGCGATATTTCTTCAGGGGTCGCAACGGGAGGCTGGGGCCCCGGCGGAGTCGGTCCGACTGGCGGCGTTATCGGGATGATCTCGCGAACTATCTTCGCGTATTCGATTTCTTCGAACCGCCTTACCGTATCGCTTATTACGGCTATGAATCTGTGCCTTTCGATAGAACCCCTGAAATCGTCGAATTTTTTCAAGATTTCAGTTTTCTTCGTTTCGTCGAGAGTTTTGAATTCCGGCAGCGAGGCCGCGCCGGACTTTAATTCGTCGATCTTCCCGCCCGCGGCCGCGATCTCTTCGGCTATCCTTGCGCTTATTTTACGCTGAAGGCCTTCTACGAGCGTTTTTAATCTCTGCATTCCGCCGCCACGATAGCATAGCGGGTCGTTCAGTATTTCAACAGCCTGCTTCGGCTCGTCGCCTTCTATGTACAGAAAATTAGGTTCCTGTTCCTGCAAAAATTTCTGCGCCGATTCAAAAATCTCTTTATGCGCGCCGTTCATGAATTTGATGATGGGCTCGCTCACTTTCTCCTTTAACTCCAGAAGCGAGTCCGCCTGCTTCGCCAGCTCCGTCAGATACCAGGTGTATGGATTGTTGCACACCGTCTTCAATAATTCGACGACCGGCTGGAGCGCGCTTAAAAAAGGGAACTGCCGGCCTGCCGCCATTATGACATCGAGTTCCTGCGCGTATTTTTTGAAGGCCGCGCCCGTTTCCTGCGCCAGCGCCTTCGCCTCGCCGGATACCGGTGGCGCGTCGAAGAAATCGCCGTAAAACGATTTAAGCGCGCGCACCTGCGCCGGAGTGAACTCGATCTGCGGGTCGATGACGACGCCCGCATAGCCGTTCGAGTTGAAAAACGCCTGGCGCACTTCATCGTTCTCTATTACCGACGATCCCGACCTTATCTCGAGCTTGCCGAACATATACAGATTGGCCAGCGCGTGCAGTGTCGCCAGATAATGCCAGCCGTAGGGCTTTTTTTCGAATCTTTCGACCAGCGCCTTGAGCGTGGTGCGCACGCCGCCGCGACTCGAGGTCTGGATGAACGCCAGGACCTCCTGTTCGGGCTCGGCTAGCGACTGCGCCGCCGTCTGGAACATATCGGCGCGCGGCTCGCTGAAAATTTTATTGATGTCGCTTTCGGCGTAAACGGCGTTTTTATGCATCTTGAGGTTGGGATAGACGCGCGTGATAAGCTCGCCGAACGCTTCGATAATGCGCGACTGCGGGTCGGAACCGTTCGTTTTTACCTCCGCGCCGTCTATTATCAGTTTAGCCTCCGCGAGCGACTCTTTGATGAGCCTCTGTACCTCGCGGTATCGGTCGTTGTTGCGCGATCCCTTGTCGGCGAGTATCGAGCGCACCGTATCCTGCTGGGCGCTCGAATAATTCTGCTTGATATATTTTTCGGTGCGCTTGAACATTAAAAGGTCCATGCTCAATCTTGGATCGAGCCTCATTATAACGACGAGCTCGTCGCGGAAGTTCGACTGCATACGGAACGCTTCCTCGCGGTCGTCGTCGCTTTTGAACGGCGTTATGACGTTGATCGCCAGCTCGTGCTCGCGCCCGATGAGCTTATCGTCGATCTTGCGCGAAAATGCGAAGTCCTGGCCGTTATCCTTGAATTTGATCTTGCGGTCCTTTATCACATGGTCGAATATCAGCTTTTCAAGTTCGGAGTTCAATTCGTTGGCCTCGACCGTGACGTTCTTGATCTCGGTCTCGATGTCCTTTTCTTCGTTGGTTAGAAATTCAAAATAATCGCCGTTGCGCTGTATATATGTCTGCTGTTCCAGCAGCGCAAGCGACTCTTCGACGCTCTTTTTAAGCCGAGGCAGGTCGCGCTCGAAGCCGTCGAACGCCAGTATGCACAAATTGCGAACCGATGCCTTAAACGCCGTTATATACTTGACCAGGAAAAGCGATTTTAATAATTTGATCGCGAATTTGTCGTTGAGCTGCTTTTCGGCGTTAATGATCGAGCTCTGGACGGCCGATTTGAGCGCGGTGCGTATGCCTTCGAACATCAGGTCGAAGGTGGCTATCTGGCCGGGCTCGTGGCCGCCGATCAGGATAGCCACCTGCTGGAACACGCCGAGCATCGAACGCTCGCCGACCGAACTGTGGCGGCCTTCGAACGCGTTGTGCGCCGAGAGGCTCTGTATGGCAGCCTGAAAAAGCCTGAACTGATAGGGCGTGAAAGGGCTGCACGATATAAAATGTTCGTGGTCCCTGAAGTTGCGGTAGGTCTGAGACCCGTCGCCGAAGTCGAAAAAGGTCTTGAAATTGTTCGAATGCCTGTGGAAAAGCTCTGAAAATACTTTTACGCCCTCGTCGTTTTTCTCGAGCAGCCTTCTTTGAATGACCTCGTCCACGTCGGCGCTCGTCAGCTTGAGGCGCGTCGCGAAACGCGCCTGGATCTTGGAAAAATCGTTGAACTGCCTTTTGTTCATCTCGCCGACGACGGTGTCCATGTCCTCCTGCGCCGTCACTATTATCCACGATCGGCCGCGGCATTTGGTGGCGAGGCTTTCGGCTATGGTCTGAAGGTTGGTCATCAGTTTCGTGTTCTCCGCGATATACTGGCCCACCTCGTCGACGAAGAAGTTAAGGCGGAAACCTTCCGGCCTGGACTCTATATACGCTTTGACCAGCTCTGCGAAGTCTTCGATGGACACTTTATACTGCGTCCTGAATTTTTCGAGTATTCCGGCGGCTTCGGCCGCGGAAGAATTCGTGGCGGCCGCGTAGGCCTTCGATATATTAGCCGATTCTAATAAAGCCTGCTCGCGGCCTTTTTCCCAGTCGAGGCCCGAAACAGACCTGAAAGCCTCCCTGAATTTGCCGTACAGGCCGCGGGAGTCGAGCTCCCTTTCGAACTGCGCGATATATCCCTGCTTGCCGTAATAGCCGCAGGATTCGTCGAACACCTTCATGAAAACCGAAAGCAGCGCGTCGGTCTGCGTCTTGCTTATGACGTCGGCCTTCTGGTCGATATTGAATAATATGCTTTTCGACGGTATCGCCGCCGCGCGCTTGAGATTGGCCTTGAGCACCGTGTCGGAGCACTTCGGAACGAAAAGATCGAGGGCGCTTCCGCCGTCTATTTGACGGTTCTCGAGGAGGATGGCGAGCAGCTTGAGCATGTGGGATTTACCGGAGCCGAAAAAGCCGGACACCCAGACGCCGTTCGCGCCGCTGTAATTGAGGTAGGCGTCGAGGAAATTTTCGAGCCTTTTCGACACTTCGTTCGTCAGGACGTATTCTTCTATCTCGAGCTTTAACTGCGCATCGTCGTCGGCTTTTATTACGCCCTCTATAGGGCGGTCGACCGGCCTTGCGAATAACTGTTTTAAATTCATTGATGACCCCGCGTGTTTTATAAAATAATCGAAAAATCGGTTCTAATTAATTGCTAAGTTAATTATCAAAGTATTATAAAAATTTTATTATTGATTCAAATGCTCGATTTTCAGATCATATCTGGTAGTTGAGGATATTCTGCGCCCTATAGTACTTATTGTCCTCCATCCGTCCGAAAAGCTTCAGCGACGATCCCGATTCTATCGAAAATGTGTAATCGCCCGGGAAAAAAAGCACCACGGGCCTGTTCTTGATCGCTATCTGAAGGTCCTCGAGGATGTTGTGCGACCTGATGTATGGAAAAACCTCTCCGACGCCGCATATGAACATTACGTCATAATCTCCGGCGCTTTCCGATATTCCTGCGATCTCCGGGACTAAATATGACCTCGGGTCCAGTACGTTGCCGAGCGTTTCTAAAAGATGGTCCTTGGGCATCTCCGCCTCCATCCCGATCAGCCTGTCGAATAAACCGCGCTGCCGGAGAAGATTTATCGACAGGTCGTAAAGGTCTATCTCGAGCACCGAAACGCCTTCCTGAGTTAATTTATTGGCCAGCTGCCTGCGCATCTGGTCGATTTCGAAAGCATTTTCGGCTTTGAACGGGCATATGAAGAAAGGGATCTCGTTGCCGAGGCCCTGCATCTTCAGAAACCGTTCGCTGGAGATAACCTTCACCAGGTGGGCGAACATATGGGGAGCTTTATTTAAATTACAGGTCCCGTGACCGGCGGAGTGGTTCGTATTGTTTTTCATGCCGCGCCCCTTCCTGATTCGAATCCCCCGATCTTTTCGTGCGTCGGAAAGTAAAAAATGTCGGCCGGGGCGGTTTCGCTTAAAAGTTCGATAAGGCCTCGCGAAAAAATGGGCGGCATGATATCGCCGGCGGGCGCCATCAGCTCGGCCTCGCGGATAATTTTAAAAAATACCTGGCGGAGTTTCGCGCGCGTGGCGGGTTTGATCTTTTCAAGACCGTCGTTCCACTGCGCCTTCAAATTGAAAAAGGCGTCGAAATCCTCGGCCGCGAGCTCGTAGCGCATCGAAAGGAAGCGCTCGCGTATGATTTCAGCCGCGAACTGGCCGATGAACCTGTAGCGGCGGCATACGGCGAGCCATAAAATAAGCCGCTGCTCGTGGGGGCAGGCGGTTAATAAATATTCGACCTCTTTGTCTGCGAGAGTTTTGAGGCGCGAGCATATCTCCAGGCTGACGCGCTTGAGCGTGCTCGCCCTGTTGGCCTGAAGCGTATTTTTATCTTCGATCTCGCCGCGGGCAGCCTCCCAGTCGCGAAGGCGCGAATAAATTTCGGCGGCTTTAAGCGATTCGTTGAAAAAAAGTCCGCCCGTAGTGAACGACATTTTGTACTTTTTTTTATTCATAGCGAAAATGCCCTTTAAAATTTAAGTATTATTGAGTATCGGATATAAAACGGTAAATTATTGAAAAATCATTAGAAAATATATCATATATCATGGATTTTGTCAATTGAATGCGAATAAATGAATCGCAAATATAAAACAGCATTCAGTACGGGATTATTGTAATGTTCTGACTGCCGTTTTATATCAGTTTGTTATTATCAGGTATTGGTTTTATTGCCTGTTGAGATTCGCGTTGCCCCTCAGAACGCCCGCGCCGGTTATATTGAGCGTGACCGTTCCGCCCTGGCCGCTCGATGTTATCCAGTTGCCGATCCATTCACCAGCGAACGGATTGACGCCGCCCTCGGCCATAGAACCTATCGCCAATACAATCAGTAATTTAAATTTTTCATGATTTTCAAACACCCCTATATATTTGTTTTTCGTTTTAATTTAAGTCCATATCTTCAAAATCGCCGCCCAAAGCTTCATATGCTTCGAGAACGTTGTTCAGGGCCTTGATCTCTTTAGCTGATACGGTTCTGTCGTCGTAAAACTGCCTGCCATGGTATCTTATGATAATTTTTTTAGCTCCGGCCAGGGATTTTATCATGTCGATATTGCTGTTGTTAACGTGCATGGTATAGTTTTCGGACGCGGCGCCGTAGTTGAAATCGGATTTCAGGTCGTTCCAGCCCAGTGTGATTTCGAATTTATTCTCGTCCGCTTTTATCGTGTAGCTTTGAATGCCCAGATATTCCGAGCCGCGCCTCTGGATCTTTAAATATAATAACGGCTTTTCTAACTCTTTCGGTTTGATGAGCGTTAAATGAAAGGACTCCACGTTGTTATAAGCCGTGGTGCTTTTATCGGTGTATCTTGTCATATCGGCCACGTCGTCGGTTTCCGTCCTCATCTTTTTGAGTATCTCGGCAGTCTCTTTTTCGCCGTACTTTTTTTTACGCTCAGTTTTCCTTTCTTCTTTATATCTGGTTTTGAGACTTTCAAGGATTTTTTTATAGGTTTCGGCCCTTTCGTATAACTTAAGCTTATTGCAAAGGCCGGTTGCAATTTCGGCAAGCGCGGCCGCTTCCTTGTTTTTTCCGATTTTACTTAATATTACGATATTATTGTGATAAGCGTCTATATAATTGGGGTTTTTATCGATGGCGTAACCGAACTGCTCCGAAGCATTATAGTTCATGCCGAGCCGGTACAGGCAGAGTCCCATGTTATAATACGCCTTCGCGAAGCCTGGGTCGAAATCGGCGGATCTCTTAAGAAGCTCTATAGCCGTGGTATATTCCTGCTTATTAATGTATCCGAGCGCCGAATTAAATTCGATTTCAGCCGAGTTCGGCCGGTCGTCGAAGGGCATCAGTGCTATCTCCAGAGTGCTTTCGGCGGGCTTGACCCGGACTTCCATTGTTTGAAAGGCGACCTCTAAGGTCGTTTGAGCCGCGGCAAAATTCAGATCGAACAGGGCGAAAAAGAAAATAAAAACAAAAAATTCAGGTTTGAAATTTAATCTGACAGGCTTTTTCATAGAATTCTCCTTTGGATTTAAAATTATGATTATTAATACTTCAGCGGCCGCTTAATAACGTCATGCAGTTAACAAAGCATTTAGCGTGCCGATTTTTATATTGTTAATAAAAGCACTGCTGATAATCGAATTTAAACGAAAAAATCTAATAATAAGAGCTGTTTTAAGATCAAGTTAAAACACTTGATAAGTTAAGAAAGAATAATAAAATCAGAATTATTATACAAATTTTTTTGATGTATACAAATATTTTTATAATGAAGAAAAGAAAAACCGCTTCATAAGGCTTTTGAATACTGGCCTTAAAAAGCGGTTTTAAAGAATTATTAAAGTTTTTATTTTAATTCTATTATCCATCCCAAACCGTCAAATTCAGGAAAAAACCTTTCGATGGCCTTATATTCGGGATCTTCTTTAAATTTTTTCCAGGCGGTTACGGCTTCCTGGTGGTTCCTGTTAAGGGCTTTTATGGCCTCGCCTCTGATGATAAGCTCGCTTGGCAGCATTCTGATAAAGTTTATCTGCCCTATGTAAACATCCTTCAAAAATATCAGCACCAGGTATCTGTAATATTCTTCGAACTCGTTGTATCTTTCGTAAATTGACAGTTCGAAGTTATAATCTCCGATTATCATTGCGGTCTTGTATTTAGGCTCTCCCTTTAATTTCGATACTTTTTCAAAACTGAGCGGCGAAACTATATGGCCGTCTTTTCCATGTTCCGATAAATTTTCATAAAATTTCTTGAGATCGCCTTCCCGGTTTTTGGCCGCCGACATTTTATTCTGTGCCGCCGTGTCGTCGCCGAATGTGTGTTCGTATAATATCTGCGCCCTGAGCAAAATTTCGTCCGAGCCTGAAGCGCTTCTTTTTTGATTTAAAACGGCCTTATCCAGATATTTTTTTGATAATTTTTTGTCTCCGTCGATAGTATAGGCTATAGAGAGCATCGACTCCACTATATAATTATTTTCGTTGATCTCGTTCAGAGTTCTGATAATTTTTACGGCGTCGCGCACGGTAAAGAAATTCGTCATTCCAGATATGTTTTTGCGGCACAGGTTTAAAAGTTTATCGAATAGTTTTTTTCTGTCGTTTACGCTGACCGATGAATTTTCAATTTTGACGTCCGCTTTATCAAGTTTTGCGCCGCAGTAAGGACAGAATTTCATTTCATCGTAATTTTTGATTTCTTTTTTGCAATCAGCGCACTGGGCCTGGGCGCTGGTTAATTTAACCGTTTCAACTTTTTGAGGGTTGATCATTTTTTCAATATATTCGGCCGGGACGGCGAAGTTCAAATTCTGGCCGTCCTTGAATGAATAAGTCGTTATTCCGAGCAATTTCGCGTTCTCATCTAGCAGCGGGCCGCCGCTGTTTCCCGGAGAAATGGGCGCGGTTATCTGTATCGCCCTGTCGAAACTCGCTTCCTTGCCCCTGAAAGAACTTACTATTCCGTCTGACACAGAAAACGAAAGTCCGAGAGGATTACCTATTACGATGATTTTTTCGCCGACTTCGACACCTTCTGATCTTTCTATAGGGGTGAGCTCCGAGCCGGCGATCTTTAAAATGGCTATATCTCTTTCTTTGTCGGATTTATAAATGTCTTTGACGTTATACGTTTTGCCGCTTTTCAAACTTACCGTTATTTTAACCGCGTCTTCGATTACATGATAATTAGTTACGATATATTGAGATGATATGTAGCAAAACCCGCTTCCTGATATCTTTTGGCCTTTTTCGTTCGTGACTTTTACCGATACGACTGAATTTTCCATGCCTTTGACGACGTCTTTTATTTCGCCCGCTGCGGCGCTCGAAGCGAACATCAAAAAAAGAATTAAAATTATTAACTGCGCTTTTATTAATTTCATCATGGTCACCTTTCAAATTAATATTTAGAGTTTTGGTAATATTTTTGATTTATTTAGAGTTTTTCACCTCCTTATTTTATTATGTTACCACCCGTTCCTGTAAAGAAACCCCGACCAGTCGTCCAGGAAAGAACCCCACATCGTCGAGGAGCCGAAGTCGGTTAAATACATATACTGCTCCCGGATGTAGTTGCTTGTCATATCGCTGTTATACCACTGCGTCGAAAACTTCGGAATGAATATCGTGAGCCCCGCGGCGCGCGGATAATAAATGCCGGTGGCCCGGCTGTGGGTTATCAAGGTGTTTTTATAATTTAAGATCGAATCGGCGTAATTTTTGAGATCGCCCGCTCCGGAGTTCAGAGATAATTGCGCGGCGAAATCGAAGACGTCGATATAGCTCGTCGAGAAATCATACAGCATGGTCGCCGCGGATTCGTTATACGGCGCAGGTCCGAACCGCTGCGATTTATAGATGGCGTTTACGAACGCCGCTATCTCGCTCTCATTCATTGATTTTGAAAGCCACATCGAGGCTATCGAGCTTATAAAACCACCCATGGCGGATACTTTTGCAAGATCGACCGCGGACATGGTAAGGCTTTTTCCGGCGAGCTTTGCCGAATCGATATATGAGTCCACTATCGCTTTCGATACCGCGAGAGGCGATTTATCGGCGAGCGCCATGAATTTTTGCGAAAACATCGCCGTGTCGCGCTCGAGCGCCACCGCCTCGGACGCTACGAAATGATCGGCGCAGTCCCTTAGCTGATAGGCGACCTCGAGCATGCCCATTACGCACGAATCGAATGTTATTATGTCGATCTTTTTGCCTATTTTGTTCTTGATCGAACTGAACACGTTCTTATATTCGGCCGCGCTCAGGTAATTGTATGGATGGTCGTCATAGGCTATCGAGCGTTTCGGCCCCGCCGCGCTGAATCCGGTCCACGATATGATCCCGCTGCCATGAGCCGAAATGAATATAGCGTAATGCTCCGCGGGAAAAACGGTCGCGCCCCAGTTTAAAAAGCCGTAAATGTCGTTCGGGTCGCCGTTATTGGTATGCACTCCAGTCCTGGAGTAATTTCGGTAGAACACGCCGTCTTTTAAATAATAACGCGACGCGGTTATATTGTAAAATTCGGAGTTGTAAATATTTGAGTAATAACTTTTAGACGGCGACAGCTGTACCACTATGTTGGCGTCGTTTTCGATATCTGTGTTCCGATAGCCCTTTATCTCGTTGATAAGAGTGGGGCTTATGTCGCCGCGATCGTTGTCGCCGCACGAGTATATCAAAAACGTCCATTTCTTCTTTACGGGCGCGTATGAACGGCCGCCGACGAGGCCGCCGGCGAATTCGAACTGCATCAAACTGGTGGCGTATCTTATCAGCCCGACGCCCCTGGCGAAAAAGAAATACATCGATGACGTTACGCCGTTCATCGTCATTTTGTTTTCTATTACCAGCACGTCATCGAACAATCCGCCGTGAACGCTGTAAGCGTCGCGCGAGAGGAGAGTGCTTGTATATACGGCCTGCCCGAGAGAGTTTTTAACGTAACTGAAGCAGCTTTCGTTTAATTTCGGATTTTTATTGCATAGTTTCGTCGGCCTGTCGGCCGCGGTGTCGCAGTAATAAAGCCCGGTTTCGTCGAGCCTGTAGTGATCGTAAGTCCCGTTGGTCGAAGCGAATTTGGTCGCCAGAACTCCGGCCGCGTAATATTCGCCGGTTATTCGGTAGTCGATGACATCTTGGCCGTTTGAGTAGTAATAAAGGTCTTCTCGGCGCAGCGGGAAATAATCGGCTATGTCCAGAGGTTTTTCGATTATGTTTAGTTTCAAAACGCATTTGAGCGCCGAGGAGCCCTCAGTATATGACGCCGTTATGGACGCCGTCCCGGGCGAGGCCGGCGCCTGGTATAAGTTTCCAAATATCGCGCCGGAATCGCAGGTATAAACTGCCGAAACTTCCCTGGTCGAGCCGTCGGAATATTTGACGGCCGCCTTTATTCGCGACAGATCGTAAACGCCGCCCTGCTCGACGGAAATTTCGGTTATCGACAGCGCCAGCGATAAAGGCGAAGGCGTGATCGGAGGCTGCGGTTCGGTCCCGCCAGCAGTTATTTTGATCGAGCCCGAGTCGTAATTTAAAATGGCATCCGCCGCCATATTTATAAAATATGATTGACCAGAGATAATTTCAGGGTCTGCCCCGTCGATGGCCGCCGGAAGGCCGTTTACGCGAAGCACCTGCACGAATCCGCCCGCCGCGGCGCTCCATTTGTAAATGCCTTTGACGGCGGGGTTCGCGGATATCAACTCGCTGAATTTTATGGGCACGATAGTTTTTGAGAACCCGCTCAGATTGAAGCCGGCTTTTAATTTGATGTCGCCGGCCTGCGTGATCTCAGTGCCCTGAAGCTTTAACACCGCCGCGCCTTTGCTTATGATTATATAGCCGCGGCCCGGGGCGAGTGAAGAAAAATCGCCTGCCGCGGCACTTAAAAAATTTCCTGCCGCAGCCGAGTATAAATATATTTCTTTTATCGACGGGTTCGCGGTCATGATGGCCTGCGTTGCTGAATCCGGCGTGACGGTAACCGCCGCGAAGTTGAAGCCGTCGCGAAGCTGAATCGTCTGTTCGGCTGCGCCGGCCGTTGTGTTAAAAAGAATGGAAACCGAAAAAATCGCTATAAGAAAAATATTAAACAATAACTTCTCGATGATTTTCATTATATCGCCCCCGTATAAAAATAAAACGGATGCTAACGTATGAGCAAGTGTTATGCCATGCGCCGCTGCCGCGGCTGAAATTCCTTCAAACGGGACTGTCATAAGCTATATGGGAGTTTTGATACGATAAAACAAGCGGAGAAAACAGAAAATGAAGCAGGTTAAATATACAAAAATATTTTAAATATACAAATATTTTTGTATATATGAGATTGGAAGTTTAATTTTAATTTGTTCGGAAGTTGAAAAAGATTGATTTGAAAGAAATTAGTCTATGTAGGAGGCCAGAGCTTTTCATCGTTGGCTCTTCGAATTATGACTTCGTCCGATACGCCGAATTTTTTAGATATTGAAGAAGAAATCCCTTCAAGAACCTGTACCGGGTTTTCAATGAGAATTCCCGATAATACAGGATCGATCTCAAAAATTGACATGATCTTATTTATTTCAAGCGAGAGTTCATAGCGGGGCACAAGTAGATTTCCAGCGAAATAATTAGCCTGCCATTCAAAAAATTTGTATTCTTTTTCGTCGATGCCTTGAATAAAATCTATGTATTCGTATTCATTGTTAAAATTCATTTCTTCATATATTTTTTTATGTAGAACATGCTGCAAATTATTTGCGCTTTACTGATATAAGGACATTTGAACGATAAAAAATCTGCCATGATCATTTTCCTTTTTTTATGGCTTCGATGATTTTCAGAAGTTCTTCGCGGGTAGGTTTAATGTTGTCGACGGTCCTAAAAAAAAGAGGCAGGACCGCCATTAATTCACTGTCTTTCATAACGTAATCAGGTATGATGCCGGCGTCAATTCTGGCGTAGTCTAACAGATTATTCCACTCTTGAGAGTCTTTTTTTATGTTTAAGATGCCGGAGATCATTTCGATTTTTTCAATATCTTGAGGCGGCGGGAGCTTTCCGCGTTCTATTTTGCTCCAGTTGCTGGCGTCCTCGTTGAGGCGGCGGCAGAATTCCCTGAGCGAAAGTTCGCATTCAATACGCTTTTGCTTTACAAATTCTCCGAACATGGCAATTCACTCCTTTGTGTGGTTTTTTTAATACCACAATATATAATGGCATTTTTAGAGTTTGATGTCAATAAATTTTATAAAATTATCGAAAATATTTTCGAATAAATCGTTTCCAAGTATTTTTCATTCCTTTACGCCGTCCCGTTAATATGTTATAATCTCCCCGTGAAAATTATTAATAACATAGATACTAAACCAGCCCTCGATTTATCGGCCCGCAACTTAATAAACTCCCGCGCCCTGGGTAAAACCGGTTATTCGGTGTCGGCCGCCGGATTTGGCTGCTACAGAGTCGATGCGGCGTCTCAAACCCACAGAGACGCTATGATCAAAGCTTTGCGCGCCGGGATCAACTTAATTGACACGAGCGCCAACTACATGGACGGCGGTTCGGAGCTTCTGGCCGGAAGCGTCATGCGCGAATTGATCGGAAGCGGCGAAATGAAGCGCGGCGATATCGTCGTTGTAACCAAGGGCGGCTACATTCAGGGTAAAAATTATGACGCCAGCGCCGCCAGAAAAAAAGAAGGCGCGCCATGGCCGGATCTTGTCGAATACGCGGACGGCCTCGAGCACTGCATCCATCCGGATTTTTTAGAGGACCAGATCGCAGGAAGCCTTGCCAGACTTGATCTGGAAGCCATAGATATTTACCTTCTGCATAATCCCGAATATTACCTTATGCGTGCTGAAAAAGACGGAATGAATATGGAAACGGCGCGTCGCGAATATTATTCGCGGATCGAAAAAGCTTTCCTGTACCTCGAAACCGAAGTTAAAAAAGGGCGCATAAAATATTACGGCATTAGCTCGAACACATTTCCTGCTGCTAGCGCCGCTTATAATTTTACACCGCTCGGCCGCGTTATTTCGATCGCTGAAAATATATCGCCAGATAATCATTTCGGCGTTATCGAATTTCCGATGAATTTATTCGAGCGCGGCGCGGCTTCTGAAAAAAATCAGGATAACGGCCTGACGCTTTTAGAACTCGCCCGGTCGAAAAATATCGGCGTTCTTATAAACAGGCCGCTGAACGCTTTCTTTAAAGGCTCGCACATACGGCTCGCCGATCCGCGCGTCGCGGGTCACGCCGGATACGATTTCAAAAATGCCGAAAACGCCATAAATTCCGCGGTACGCGACATCGGCATACTCGAAGAGAACCTTCTGGATTCGATCGAAAGGCTGTCTGAAAGCGCCCGCGGGAAGGCTGAGATAATTTTCGAAAATGTGTTCGTCCACGGGCAGCTTAATTCGAAGTGGAAAGAATTCGCTAATATTTCGAATTTCGAATCTTTCATGAGCGGCTATTTTTCGCCGCGCGCGCAATATTTTCTCGATAATTTGAAAAAAGGCGTTTTGAAAGATAAAAAAGCCGAAGCTGAAATATCGGTTTATATAAACGAGGCTTATGCCGTTTTTGAGCTTATAGGAAAGCATTTCAGGTCGGAGCATTTAAAGACGGTTTTAAAAATTAAAGAAAAACTGGCTGCTATCTCGCCAATTTATTCGGCCGCGGCCGATCTGTCCGATATAGCGGTAAGGGCTCTGGCGGCCAGCGGCGGCGTGAGCGCGGTGCTGGTCGGCATGAGAACGCCGGATTACGTCGCGAAGGTCGCGGCGTCATTGAAAACTTTATCCGAGGCGTCTTCGACTGACTGGCAGGCGCTTTCGGCGATAGATTCATTCGATCGATAATACCGGCGCGATTTTCGTACGCATCCCCGAAAAAAATTAGGAACCCAATAATATTACCTATACAAAATGAAAAGGAACTATAATTCCACTTCTTCCTTGTAGCCGAATCTTATGGTGTTATCGGTATATATAAGCTTTTCTGCGGCGAGTTCGTACCATTTGACGTCCACGGCGGATTTCAAGAGATCCATCTGCATAAAACTTTTCAGGTCGGAAAATTTAGAAAAATATACCATGGCCGCCCTCGCTATGCCGGTTAAGCCTTCTATCTCACTGCAATGGCCGAACAGCTGAACGCCCTTTATGTCGCGGTAGTTGCGGTAGTTTTTGGTGAGCGCGGCCGATATATAAGGATTTTGTGATATGTTTCGCGCGTGAACCGTTTTAGCCACTGAAATGAAGTAAAAGCTATTGTTTTTGCGGGCGAAAAAAACCGGCGTAGATCTTAAAGCGGGCGGCCGCGCGCCGGCTGGAAACGAAAGACCGCCGCCGGCGGGCGTGTCTTTAGCCGCTTCGCATTCGGCCTCGTTGAAACCGGCCGTCGACAATACCATTACGCTGAGAGAATCTATATAGTCGTATATCGTATTTATGGCCCCGCTCATTTAACTTCGAACGGCCTGATGTATTTTTCGATTATTTCGTCGAAATCGCCAGGTTCTACATGATGGTGCCATATCTGTTCCGGATAGACCACCATATTCGGCCCTTCGGCGCACATCGAAAAGCATCTGGCCTGTGTAACTTTTACGGTGTCTTTTATGTTATTCGATTTGATGTATTCCTTCAATTTTTTATACAGGGCCTGACTTTCGCCGCTACGCCCGCAGCAGGGCGCCGCCGGATCTTCTTTAACGTTGGTGCAGATTATGATGTGCCTTTTGAATTTAATCTTATCGTCGATGACCATTTTTCATGCTCCCCTTTCCGATTTCTATTACGCTCAATAAAAATAGAGAATAGCCGTGGAAGAATGTTTTAAAATAAAAAATTCCATAACTATTCTCTATTTCCTGTTATCTGTTCTCTATTATCTGATTAATTACGCGCCCGGGATTATCGTGTCGGTGAAATTATCCATGATGCGCCTGGATATCATGGTTTTTATGATTCCATGGAACTGGTCGAAACTCATGGTTTTTTGTTCCGGCGTGCAGTACCTTCTCCATGTGACCAGCGATTCTTCGGCTTCTTTTCCGCCTACTATAAGCAGGTTCGGGCATTTTTTCTTGGCGTGTATCCTTATCTTTTTATTGAACGAATCAGTAGAATCGTCGATTTCGACTCTTACGAAATCGTTTTTAAGAACGTCGCTTATTTTATGGCAGTAATCGAGAAATTTATCGGACACCGGTATGATGGTGGCCTGGACCGGCGAAAGCCAGGTCGGAAAAGCTCCGCCGAACAGCTCTATTAAAAACGCTATAAATCTTTCGTGTGTTCCGAGCGGCGCGCGGTGTATGATATAAGGCCTCTGCTTTACGCCGTTGTTGTCGGTGAATTCAAGGCCGAAGCGCTCCGCTACCGCGAAATCCAGCTGCGTCGTGGAGGCGGTTTCCTCGCGGCCTATTACGTTTTTTACCTGGAAATCTATCTTTGGGCCGTAGAACGCGGCTTCGCCTTCGCGCTCTTCGTATGCGATTCCGAGCTCGTTGACTATGTCGCGGACGGCTTTTTCCGAATGTTCCCAGAGTTCTTCGTTATTGACGAATTTTTCGGGCTTGTCTTTAGAGTGCATGGAAAGCCTTATCCAGAATTCGCCCATCCTGAAAAGTTCGTAATAAAATTTATGCAGTTCGAGAACGCTTTTGAATTCCTGTTTTACCTGTTCGTTCGTGCAGTATATGTGCGCGTCGTTCATGCACATTCCGCGCACGCGAAGCAGGCCCGATACCTGTCCCGATTTTTCGTAGCGGTAGTTGTTGCCGTATTCGGCGAGCCTGTAAGGCAGGTCGCGGTAGCTTTTCGGGATCGATTTGAATATCATGTGATGATGCGGGCAGTTCATCGGCTTTAAATAATACTTTTCGTTTTCGTCGCCGACCATCGGAGGGAACATCGCGTCCTTGTAATAAGGAAGATGGCCGGAAGTGTGATAGAGGCCTTCCTTGGTTATCTGAGGCGTTACCACGCGCTTATAGCCGTGTTTGAATTCCATCTCTTTAGCGAGTTTTTCGAGTTCCTCGCGGATTACGGTGCCGTTCGGCAGCCACAGAGGGAGCCCAACGCCTATTTCTTCGGCTATGGCGAAAATTTCAAGCTCGTGGCCGAGTTTTTTATGGTCGCGCTGAAGCGCGAGCTCGCGGCGTTTTAAAAAATCGTCGAGCGCTTCCCTGGTTTCGAACATGAGCGCATAAATGCGCGTCATCATAGGGTTTTTTTCGGAGCCGCGCCAGTAAGCGCCTGCGATTCTGTCGAGCTTAAAGCTGTCGGCTTTGATTTTATTCGTGGCTTCGACGTGCGGGCCTTCACACATGTCTATGAACGGCCCGTTTTTATAAAAAGAAAAAGTGCTTATATTGCGTTCTTTGGCCAGATCGTTGAGATATTCGATCTTGAATTCCTGGCCCATTTCGCGAAGACGCTCTACGGCTTTTTCAAGCGGCAGCTCCTCGCGCTCGAATTTCTGGTTAGACGATACGATTTTTTTCATTTCTTTTTCGATAGATTTTAAATCTTCTTCGCCTATGGGTTCGGGCAGTATAAAGTCGTAGTAAAAGCCGTCTTCTATGGCCGGACCGAATCCGAGCTTGGCGCCCGGCCTGACTTTCAATACGGCCTGCGCGAGAATGTGAGCGGCCGAGTGGCGGGCGGTTTCGAGCTCCGCGTTATGCTGCTTTTCCATTTTATGTTCCATGGTAAAATCCCTTCCAATCTCTTTTTAATTGCTGTGTGCAAATATTAATTAAATCGATATATCTTATCAAATTATGCCCCTTCTTGTCAATTTAAAAAATCCTTTGGAAATCTTCTTTGCATTAGTTTAACGTCTTGTGGTAAAATAGCTGCATAAAAAATAAATTTACGGGAGAATCTTATGAAAAATATCTTTAATCATAGCTCGTTCGCTAAAGCGTTTATAATTTCTTTCGCGGGAATTTGCCTGGCATGCTCCGCGGCTATGGCCGACGGCGGCGAATCCCGAAAAATTTCGCCGGCCGAGAAAAAATTTATGGAAACCGTTCACGCCGAGCTGCGCGCCTCGCTTCCAAAAGCGCCCGCCGGCTGGAGCGGCGAAGCCGAAGAGGCGCGCGTATTCGAAGAAGTGGCCGTCGGGTTTGAAAAATTTCCTTTGACGATGAACGTCGGCGCGTCATATTCTAAAAACGAAACGGAGGCGGAAAACGAAGCGAAAAGCAAAGCCATAGCTGAAATAGGAGAAAAAAACAAGTCCGCCATAGATATGCTTATGAAAAAGCAGGACGAATTGTCGGTTAAGCTGGCTAAAGCGGCCGAAAAAATGGACATGAAGGAAGTCGAAAAGCTGCAGAAAGAATCCGAAATCATAGCGGCCGAGGCCGAAAAAATAAACGCTTCGATGACCGATGATATGCGCTCTTCGAAGAGCGGAAATCTTTTGAAAAGTACGAGCGCTAACGCGAGCGTCCAGATCAATCCTTCGGAGGTTTATATAACCGAACCTTCCCTGCTTCCTGAAATCGGCGGCTGCATCGCGCTCCGCGAAAAACCCGAAAACGCCGATTACGACGATAAAGTTAAAACCCTCATTCTCGTGGGGCCCTGGAAGGTATCTAAAAAAGCCGACGGCGGGCTCGATATTAAATCGCCGTACGCCGAAGGCGCGGCTTACGATAAAATAATGTGCGCGGCGGTGCATATCGACGCTTCGCCTGATATTACCGACCTGCTGATTAAATCGGTCGATTTAAAAAAGATCGCCGCGCTTATAAACAAATAAAAAAAACGGCGGCTATAATATTATGAAAAGTTTATATTTCAGGTTTTTATCTGTTTTTACGGCTATAACGGTTCTCAGCGGTTCGCTGATAGGCTTCGTGTGCTATTACGAATGCGAAGCCTTATTGAATGCGCAGCTTTCAAACTTTATCGGAGAAAGCGCAAGGTCGATAAACGAAGTTATAGCGGGCCGCGTCGGTTCGGCCGCCGGAGTGATTCGCGCCGCCTCGAAAAAAGAGTTCATGGCCGCCGGCGACACCGCCGAAATCGAGCGCTACCTTAAAAACGCCGTAGAGCTATCGGATTTCTTTTATAACATATATTATTTTTCTTCCGACGCAAAACTATCCGCAGCGGCTTATTCCGATAACCGCGACGTTAAGCCTTATATCGGGCTCGATTATAACGGGTTCGCCGGAGACGCCAATATGAAGGGTTTCCGCGCTTCCGCGCTTAAATCTATAGAGCTTAAATCGCCTTTATTTTCAGGCACCTTTTATTCGCCGGCGAAAAAGCTTCTTTTTACCTATATAGCGCCGGTAATAAGCGGGGGCAAAGCCGGCGGCTTATTGAGCGCGGCTATTTACGCAAACGACAAAAATTTCCAGAATTTTATAACGGCGCTTAAATCCCATCCGGACCAGTTTATATGCCTGTTCGATTCGGAGGACCGCCTGATAGCCTCTACCGGCGGGGACATGGCGTCGCATTGCTCGCGCTACGCATCGCTCGAAACGGGAAAGATTTTATGGAACCCGGCCGCGGAAGGCACCGAAGCCTGCCTTCTGGTAAAGGTCAAGGAGCCCGGCGCCTGCATATCCACGCTTACCGGCGTCGGCGCGCGCGCCGTGAAAAATACCATGGCTAATCTCAGGTCGAAAATTATTTCATATACTCTTCTGGCTATAGCCGCGGTCATTTTTATAAGCATCTTATTCGCGCGCGCTTTGATAAGACCGGTAAAAGCCCTTGTGGACGGACTTAAAAGAGTGGACGAAGGCGTCTATACCCACCGGATCGATTCGGAAGGCGCCGGCGAAATAGACGAAGCCATAGCCGCCTTCAATAAAATGAACGAAAAATTACATAAGACCAGAGTGATAGAAACTTTATGGAACGAGCGCTGGAATGACTGAAAAGCGCATCCCTAAGAAAATCATATATCTCAACGTTACCGGATTTTTTTTAAAATTCGCCACTACCGTTTCGCTTATACTCTCCTGCACGTCTTTTTTAAAAACCGCAGGCGCCGAAAAGCTTCCGCTGTACTATATAATACTTAACATCCTTTCCATAAGCGCAGGCACCACCCTGGCCGTGAAAAACATACGCGACTTCAGGTTTCCCGTCTATTTGAGCTCGGTTATAGGCGTTTATCTTATATGGTTTTCTTCCGTGATGGACTCCGCGGCGTCCGCCGGCGTGATAGTTTTATATACGCTCACTTCTATTTATGACATATACGCGAACATACTTTTCTGGACGCATATCAACCAGTGCCTCACCATCAAGGAAATGAAAAGCTATGTCGGCCTGATTTCCGGCGTCAGCTTTTTCGGCGGCATACTCGCGGGCTTATTTACAAAGCTGCTTCTGGGCTATATTTCCATGAAATCCGCCTTTATAATGTGCGGCGCCGCTCATCTTTTATTGCCGCTGGTAACTTTATTGCATGTAGAATCGCCTCAGGAAAGAGAATCTTTTTTCCGCGCCGGGTTCGCCGACATGGCCATGCGTCAGATCTCCGGCTCGAGGCTTTTGAAGATAATCATGCTGATTTTCGTCTTTTCTTCGTTCGTAAGATATATAGTGGGCTTTCAGTACGGAACGGCCGTGGCGGCCAGATTCACCGACGAGAAAAGCCTGGCGGGATTTATCGGGCTGTTCGACTCGGCGGTTAAAATATCTATTTTTATTTCTCAAATACTCGCCGCTAAAAAGCTTCTAAAAAATTTTTCGCTCAGCGCCAATTTGCTTTTTTATCAGTCGGGAATTATAGGGCTTTCGCTTATACTTTTTTTTATGAAGTCCTTCTGGGTGATGATAGCTTTTCAGTTTTATTTCCAGCTTTTCGTAAAACTTATAGAGCAAAACGTCGCCAATACTCTTTTTAACGTGTTCGCGCGCGATATAAAAAACCAGATGAAATTTATGGTGGAAGGCATGGTGTTTCCGCTTACGAGCATATTCGTGGGTATTTTTATAGCCTGCTTTAAAAATTCCATAGAGCCGCGCTACTTTTTCCTTTTTCTATTTATAACCGGAATTTGCTATTATATCTCTACTTTGAAGCTTAACGAGGCTTATATGGACACCATAGCCGACGGGCTGAGAAACGGCGCTGCCGGCGGGGCCGAAAAAGCCGTTAGAAAAATGCCGATGGACGGAAGTTTTGACATAGAATATTACCTGGCTAGCGAAAGAGCGGGCCGTCTGGATATGGTTTTCGAGCTTGAAAAGCTTTCGCCTGTAATATCTTCGGGCATAATACTCAAACTCCTTCGCGGCGAAAAAGATAAATTCATAATGGCTTCGATAGTTAAAACGGCCTGCCGCCAGAAAAGCGATGAAGTCAGAACCGAACTGTGGCGGACGGTTTCTGACATGAATGACAACCGCGTCACCGCCAACTTCATAGAAGCTTCCGCTATGCAGGGCGATTCACGGCTCATACCGTATATAGCCCCTTACCTGCAGCATCCGGATAACCGCGTCAGGGCTAACGCCATACTCGCGGCCGTAAAGCTTTGCGGCGAAGAATCATCCCTTCGCCTTGCCGTGGAATCTCTTTATAAGATGAGCTCGTCCGCCGATTCCGGATGCCGTGTCAGCGCCGCCGCGGTAATGGGGGAACTGGGGCTCGAATGCTTCGCCGGCGCGCTCGAAAAGCTTCTTTTTGACGGCGATTTCAAGGTCAGAAAGTCGGCCGTTTCGGCCTGCGAAAAAAACGGATCGCAAAAATTGATTTCCGCGCTCGAAAGGATGAAAGCGCTCGCCGAAAATGAAAAAATATCGTTTCTGGCCTCGCGCGCCATATCCAGGATTGAAAACGGCGTTTTTGCAAAAATTTCGATGGTCTTAAACGCGTATCCGAACGATGAAAAACGCAAAATATCGGCTCTTCTTAAAAATGCCGGCGACAACCGGTCCGTAGATATTCTGATAAAAATTTTAAACGCCTCGCCCGACGGCTTTTCGCTTAAATTCGCCGAAATTTTTTCCGGAAGTTCGCGCGGAAACGAACTTTTAAAGCTGGCTGAAGATTATATCCGCGACAAAAAATTTCCGGTCCGCAGCTTTTTAAATGCCGTTATTTTTGAAGAAAAAAATTACGAATGCGGGGACGAACTTTTGAAAGCCGTTTCTTTATTTCACAGAAGCAGTTTCGAAGAAGAATTCTCGGCCGCGGTTCGCGGCGCCGCGGCCTCGGGCGGAAACGCTTTTGCGCGTTCGTGCTTTTCGGTCCTCGGCGTTTATTTAAACGACATGGAAAGGGCCATGGCCATATTCGAAAACGCTGGATCGAAAGATCCGGTCAGGGCCGACATGGCGCTCGAGCTCCTCGAATCTATCGAATACGAGCCTCTTAAATCTTGTTTCATTGAAATGTGCCGGAATTTAAAGGGTTAGCGCGAATCTCAAAGCGCGGGGGATTGCGCCGAAAAAATTCTGTCGAGTATCCCGAAATCGTTTGTTTTAAAATAATCTCCCAGATGGCTTCCGAGGTGTTTTATATCGCAAAGGCCTTCTTCCAGATGACGCTTTTCGATTCCGGCTTTTGATAATTCATCGTAAGTCAGCGGCAGGCCCAATTTCTTGAAAGCCTTTGAAATCGTTTCAAGTATTAGAGCGTTTCCGGTTTGCTCGCGGTAAATCGCCGCGGCTATAATGGTTCCCGCCGCCACTATCTGTCCGTGAGTGGGTTTCGAACTGGTATATTGCGGGTTGAGACGCAGCAGCGAGTGGTATAAAAGATGTTCGCCCGCCGCGTTTAAATTGCTGTCGTCGCGTATGACCACCACCAGCGAAGAGTCGTGCAGAAAGCGCGCCAGGGCTTTTACCGAAGTTTCGTTATAACCGTCGAATTCGTTTATTACCCAGTTTACCGCTTCGAAGCATTCGCCGACATTACCGATAACGGCGTCTATGGAAAGATCGCCTTTTTTGTACTGAAGGTCTATGGAAGCGGCGGCCATGGTGAATAAGTCGCCGAATCCTGACTGGCACCACTTTGCAAGCTCCGCGGGCGGCATATTCATAAGATCCGGCATGCAGATTATGACTTTTTCTGGCAGCCATGTTTTTTCAAGCCTGTTTATTCCGCCGTATTTTATTACGCTCCTGTCGAGGCTTATGCATGAAGTGGAAAGGATGGCCGGAATTACCGTTATGGATTTGCCTACGGCGCAAGCCCTGCCTATGTCCAGCGCGGCGCAGCCGCCTACAGCTATGACCCGGCAGTAGTCGGGTCCCGATTTTATGACGGGGATCTGTTCGCAGCGGTTGTCCGGCGCAACCACGCATCGCCCGGCGCCGCTCACTTTCGGATAATTAAAAGGGTCCGTCACAATGAGAACGTCTTCGCCGGCGAGCCGAGAAACTAAAGATTTTATAGTTTCGTTCCGGAAT
>JAKPTH010000411.1 GCA_029571125.1 bacterium | reverse complement strand
AGTTTTTTAAGGATTTCGCGAGCAGCTTGTCTTTTTCGATAACGTCTATGGTGGCGCAGGCCGCAGCGCAGGAAACAGGGCTTCCGCCGAAGGTCGTTCCGTGAGCGCCGGGGAGCCATTTTTTCATTACTGAGGGTTTGCCCGCCACTGCCGACAACGGAAAGCCCGAGGCGATGCCTTTTGCGATGGCCATAAGGTCGGGGGTTACGCCGAAATGATCGGCGGCGAACCATTTGCCGGTGCGTGCCATGCCGGACTGCACTTCGTCGAATATAAGGAGCACTTTGTTGTCGGTGCACCATTTGCGGAGCATCTGCATGTATTCTTTAGGCGGAACTACGTATCCGCCTTCGCCCTGTACCGGTTCGATCAGGACTGCCGCCACGTCTTCTTTGGGGACTTCGTATTTGGTTATTGCTTCGAACTGCTTGAAGCATGCGATTTTGCAGGTTTCGAGTTTGAGTCCGAGCGGGCAGCGGTAGCAGTGAGGATAAAGCGCGCGGTAGATGCTGGCGAGCGGAGTGTAGTGCTTGGTGTATTTTGAATTTGAAGTCGTTACGGATACGCAGCCCATGGTGCGGCCGTGGAAAGCTCCGCGGTAAGAGATTATGGCGTTTCTTTCGGTGACGAATTTGGCGGCCTTCATGCAGCCTTCTACGGCTTCAGCGCCGGAATTCGAGAAGAAGAACATGCCGATATCGCCGGGAGTGACTTTTTCGAGGCGTTCGCAGAGGTCTAACAATGAATCGTACTGATAAACGCAGCCGGAATGGACAAGCTTGTCGAGCTGTTTTTTAACGGCGTCCATGACTTTCGGATGCCTGTGGCCGGTTATGTTGACGGCGGTGCCGGAAGACCAGTCGAGATAGGTTTTTCCGAATTCGCATGTAACATAAGAGCCTTCGGCTTTTTCGACCGTGAATTCGACGTCCCAGCCGAGCGAAGGTGCCAGATACTTTTCCATTCTTTTTTTGTTTTTGGATACTTTCATTTTTGCCATTTGTTATACCTCTCCTATATTTTATTTTTCTGTGAAGGTTATTTTTACGCTTTATTAAAAACTAAAAAAACATTAAAACATTTTTTCCGCGGCCGCGAATTCTTTTTTTCGCCGCCGTAAAGGCATATCAATTTTTTTATATATTCAGGCTTGGAGCTAAAAACGCATTTTCGTATTGGAATTGTCAAGATAAATTTTAAGATAATTAATTTTAAGTTGAATATATTATATATTAATGTCGTGCATAACACAAACATTAAAACGCTATTTTAAACATTATTTGTTGTCATTAATCGATTTTAAACAAATATGTTAACGTTATGCTTAATTATACATATTTTCTCTTAATTTCTCACGAGTATGCTATTTTTATGATAAAGACTCGCCGATCGAGCGCCACCCTGTTTTTAATTTTTGCGGGAAATGTTTTTTTCCGAATTCGAGCACTTCGCTGAATTTTTTCGGCAGCGCGTTTTTGCGGACTTCTTTTGGGTCGTAATAGATATCGGAGTTCAGTTCCGAGCGGACGTAAAGGCGGAAACGCTCTTCGAGCTCGTCCTGCAGCATTCCGGTTACGTCTATTATTCGCACGTGAAATCCGATTTGGCGAAGCTCGTCGCGCAGCATTTTATTTACGAATCCGCTGCAGATTTCGATCCTGTGAGTGGCGGGGGAGGCGTTGAATTTTTCGAATATGAGCTTTTTTCCCCGGCCGGTATATTCGCCGAGGTATTTTTTCGAAGAAAAATTATCGCCCTGAAAGAATTCGACTGGCACGACGTCCGTGTACAAATCTACTTCGTCCGTGACTCCTACCATCACTCCGCAAAGAGGAAATCCCCAGCCCGCGTCGTCGATTTTAAGCACTTTGAGTTCTGGAGGGGTAAAATTAAAATTGTCCGCCATGAAACATTTTAGCACTTCGGTATCGGTGCAGATAATAGAGTGCCCTTTTTTGTTTTTGCTGTAGGCGTATATTTTGACGCTCCATTTGGGCGTTATCGCCCCGGCTCCGGCATAGGAGCACATGAGATATTGATTGTTTTCGGCGAGAGGGACTATAAGCCCCAGCGCCTCGGCTTTTTTTAGCCTGGCGATGATAAGCTCTATTTCCGAAGTGGTGAACAGTTTTTTATTTATATCCATTTTTGGAAGGCTCCTGGAAGATTAAAGCGGCCTGAAGCTGGCGCCGCAGGCTCCATGAACACGCATACCGCCCGAACGCTATGCCCGGGCGGTATTAAATGGCGCTTTATACCTGGCGCTTTATCGCGTGGTTATTTTTTCGTTATTACGCCCATTATAAGGCGTTTTTTACCGGTCTTTTTAAAATTGACCGTCATTTTTTTCTCGTTGTCTTTGGTTATGCCTATGTCCAGCACGGTGCCGACATCGTCGAATACCTTATGGTAAATCACGTCGTTTACCTTATAAGTTGACGAAATACTGTACTCAAGAGGTTCTTTTTCCTTTGTACTCATATATTCTCCCCTTTCTTAGTTTAAAAAAAATCGCCATCGTCATGATGGCAATAATTTTTTTAAGTTTTCAATTTATTAACTTTATTTTTCGCTAAAGTATTGTAATATAAGATGCCCAGGATCGTTTTGGCGTCTGATATCTTATTTTCGTCAATCATTTTAAGCGAGTCGGTCAACGAAAAATCAGCGATCGAGATAAACTCGTCTTCGTCGCACGAAAGGCCTTTCTGAGAATTGTACGAAAGTCCGCTCGCGATGAAGAGGTGGATTTTTTCGTTACAGAAACCCGGCGAAGTGTAAAACGAGATCAGCTTTTCTATTTTTTCGCAGGTATAATGAGTTTCTTCAAGCAACTCACGCCTCGCGCAGTCGATCAGGTCTTCGTTTTCGTGGTCGAGCTTTCCCGCGGGGAGTTCCAGCAGAAAATCAGAAACCGCGTGCCTGAATTGCTTTACGAAAAGCAGGTTGCCGTTCGCAAGCACCGGCACGATAACGACCGCGCCAGAGTGCTCGATCACTTCGCGCGCCGACTTTTCGCCGTCAGGCAATACCACCTCGTCGATTCTGAGGTTTAAAATTCGTCCCCTGAAGATTGTTTTAGAATCTATTGTTTTTTCGGGGCAGTCGGCGCCCTCTCTGAGCATTTGATACTTTCTATCGTTCATCATTCAACCATTTTCAGTATCATTTCTGATACTTTTTTAGTCGCGCCGGCTTCGCCTAAATTTTTAACCACCGATTTAAGCTCGTTTTTCATATCGGCTAATTTCTCCGAAGAATTAAGCAATTCAATAACCGAATTTGAAATTATATCCGGAGTGACGTTTTTCTGAATAAATTCCGGTACGACCGCTTTATTTAAAATAAGGTTTGGAAGGCCGAAATATTTTGGCAGAGAAGTCATTATTCGCGCGTACATTTCGGTAAGAAGCGACACTTTATAAACTATCACCATCGGCGTTAAAAGGCATGCCGCTTCGAGCGTGGCCGTTCCGGAAGTTATGATAGAAAAATCCGAAACTGAAAGTATATCGTAGGTCATATCGGTTTCTACGGATATTTTCGCGCCGCGCGAATTTATTATATCGTTGATATATTCGAGAGTGATTCCGGTGCCTCTGGATATTGTTGAAGAGGATACCGGCATTATGAAACGGGCGTCTTTAAGCTTTGAACCGAGATGCGCGGCCGTTTCGGCGAGGACGGGAAGCATATAACGCACTTCCATGGAGCGGCTTCCGGGAAGCAGTGAAATTATTTTTTCGCCTTCGGCGACCTTTAATTTCTTTAAAATTTCTGCCCGGCTGTTTCTTGTTTTTACTATTTCCAGCAAAGGATTTCCGACGAACTCGACGTTTGCGCCCGCTTTTTTATAAATGTCGTATGTGTGCTCGAAAGGGGCCGCCACCTTAGTTATTGTGCGCGCCGCGTCGCAGACGTCTTCGTGGTTGTAAGACCACTTGGACGGCGGAAAATAATAAAGCGTGGGGATGCCGAGCTGCTTGGCGCGCCTGCAGAGGCGCATGTTGAAGCCTGGATAATCTATGAGCACGAGAACGTCGGGCATTATGCGCTTTAATTTTTCGCTGATGTCGTAATAAGCCCAGTAGAGGTACGGCAGTTTTTTAATCGCTTCGATCATGCCGATGGTGCCCCAGGAAGAGGAATCGTAAAAAGTTTTCATGCCTGCGCTTTTCATGCGCGGGCCGCCTATTCCGCAAATTTCGAAACGCCGGCCCGATTTCATCAGTTCGAGCACAAGAGGATGACCGTATAAATCGCCGGAAATTTCTCCGGCTATAATCATTATTTTCTTATCTTTTTTCATTTTTCGTTCTTCCGGACGGTTTGGATTTCGTTTTCATCATTTTCTTCCAGTTTATCGACTTTTTCGCTCTGGCTTTCTTTAATGCCGTCGTCAGGATTTTTAACTGCCGCGTTTTTTTTAGGGCCCCCGTCTATGAGATCCAGATTTATGCCGAACCTTCTGGCGTCTTCCGGCTTCGGAGCGCTTGCCGTTTTTTCTTCGGGCGCCGGTTCGGCCGCTTTTACGGTTTGTTCGGGTTCGTCAGAAAGCGTTTCCTCGAGCGGATAAATTTCTTCTTCCGCGTCAGGAAAGTTAACGGCGGCATTTTCCGGACGGCTTTCATTGACTTGCGGTATCTTTTCGTCGCCTGCCGCGAGCATCGTTTCGGCTTCGGCGGTCATGGAAATGAGGATTTTTTCAAGGTGCTTATGCGTCATGGCCGCGATATTGAGCTTGTTAGGCATTATGGGCCTTCCCACCAGCATTATTCCGCTGGAATAAGGGTAGGGCAGCATATATTTATCCCATGCCCCGAATTGCTTGAACGATTTAAACGCGCAAGCTATGGGCAATACGCAGCAGTCTTCTTTTATGGCTATATAATTGACGCCTTCTTTGGCGGTTTGGTACGGCCCGCGCGGGCCGTCGAGCGCCAGGGCTACGTCGCTGCCTTCGCGCATTTTACGTATCAATCCGATGAGGCCTGAAACGGCCCCGCGGCTGGACGAGCCGCGAACGACCTCGTAGCCGAAAGAAGAAAGTATTTTATTCTGTATTTCGCCGTCGTTCGAGAGGCTGACCATGATGGCTATTTTATTGTTTCTGAAATGATAAATCGGATAGAACTGCTGGCCGTGCCAGAAAACTATCACGCACTTTTTGCCCATTTCCTTAAGGTATTGATAAT
>JAKPTH010000410.1 GCA_029571125.1 bacterium | reverse complement strand
GAAAGCGCCTCCGCCACATACTCCCGCGGCTGCCAGGGCAGGTGCAAGTTCTGCTCGGAAACTCTTCTGTGGCGGCACTGCTGGCGCGGCCATAGCGCGGAATATATGGTGGAGGCGCTTTCGACGCTCCGCTATAAATACAACAAACGCGTTTTTTACATAGGCGACGACGATTTTCTGCACGATTCCGAGCGGACCGAAAAATTTATCGGCCTCGTTCAGAAAAACAAGCTCGACATAAAAATGTGGATTCAAACTACCTGCCGTAACGTGGTGAAAAACGCCGCACTTCTGGACGGGTTAAAGAAGGCGGGCGTATATCAGGTCATGGTAGGCATCGAAACGCCGAAGCCGAAGGGCCTGAAAGTTTTAAACAAGCCCCAGGACTTCGATCTCGTAATGCGCGCGCTGGAAACGCTCAAGCCTCACGAGTTCATAATAATGGGCATGATGATGTGGGGGACGCCATATGATACCATGCAGGACCTTGTGGAAGCGCTTGAATTCCTAAACGAGCACTGCGATATAATCGGGCCCAACGCCGTAACGCCCTGGCCGGGAACGCCCTATTACGAAGAGTGCGAAAAACTCGGCGCCATCGAAGTACGCGATCTCACGAAATACGATATGACCAACTGCATTACAAGGACCGCCGAATTATCGGCGGCCGACGCGGATTATTATTATAAAAAAACCGTCGGCAGGCACCTTATGTTCAATAAAAAGTTTTTAGGCAATTATCTTTTTTCAAAAAAACCGCTCTACAGAACTTACGTTAACATGTTCGTCAAGATGGGCTGGAGTTTTTTCACTATGAAGCCGTGGGTGCAGAAAAATTACCAGGAATTCGACGAATTCTACCGGGAATTCATAACGAAGCGCGCCGTATATCAGATGCAGAAAACGGGCGTCATGGCCAGATGAAGATATTGTTCGTGGATCCGCCTCATAAGCCGTGGGAATTTTTTCCGGGCATAATGCCTTCGCCGGGGCTTCTGGCCGTTATTCCACCGGCCCGCGAATTCGCAGCGCCTGGCGGAATCAAGGTTCTGGACCTGTCGCTTGAAATCGATCCGGTAAAGTCCCTGGCGGCCGCGTGCAAAAATTTCGCGCCCGATATCATAGCCATTTCAGGCGCCAAATCGGCTTTTGCCTATGAAACTCTCAATTCGGCCGCGCTATGCAGAAAATACTCTCCAGGTTCTATAATTATCGGCGGCGGCAATTTTTTGTCATCTTACGCATCCGAAGTCATAAGCCGCGGATATTTTGACTTTATAGCGGCCGGAGAGGGCGAAAGGGTTTTCTCCGGGCTGCTTTCGGCGGCAAAAGAAAACAGGATATCCGATATGGCGGGCGTACGAGGAATAGCGTACTGCAAAGAATTCGCGGCGCCGGATGGCGGCAGGCGCAAAAAGTTAAAAACTCTTTTCGCGGGCTTCGCTCCGGGAAAGTCCGGCGGGTTTAATTGCGCAGAAGGGCTTTTTGACCGCGAAGAAATTTTTGAAACGGCTTTTACGGCCCCGATGCCGCAGATTGAAAACCTCGACGAGCTTCAAATCCCCGCCTTCGAGTATTTCGACATGGACCTCTATACTCTTCCGCCGCTCGGAGGAACGGTCGGGTTCGTGGTGAGCTTCAGCCGCGGATGCGTTAAGAAATGCTCTTTCTGCGCCGATTCGGCCTTCTGGGGGCATAAATGGCGCGGGTTTGGCGCTAAAAGATGTCTCGAAATTTTAAAAATTTTATATAACGCATACGGCCGGAGAATTTTTTATTTCGGCGACAGCGATTTCTGGCAGGACCGTTCACGCAATATAGAATTTTTAGAATTGCTCGAATACGAAAAAAAGCGCGACTTTGAAATAAGCTTCTGGATACAGAGCTCGGCCTCGAATATTCTCGCCAACGCCGATTTGCTGAAGCGTTACCGCGCCTGCGGGCTTTACCAGATAATGTGCGGCTTCGAAAGCGTTTCGGGCAGCGTTCAAAAATCTTTCAAAAAAATGATATCCATGGATACTATGAAGGCCGTTTCGGCCCTTATGAAAAAAAACGGCGTGCTGCTTATGGGAATGATGATGTGGGGCGACCGTTCGGACACCATAGAAACGCTTCGAGAAAACCTGGATTTTATGGTAAAGCACTGCGACGTTATCGGGCCTAACACGATGCTTGCTCATTACGGCACCCAATATTTCGAAGAATGCTCGGCCAGGCTTGGCATCGATAAATTTGACGTGCTGCAGAACGACCAGTGCGAGATAATATTTCCCACCGAAACTTTGGACGTTAAGCAGGCCGCATCGGTTTACCGCGACCTGGTTTTGAAAACTCTTATTTCAAAAAAAAAATTTATCGGCAATTATCTGAGCGCCGGCAACGTCCGTACTAAAGCTGTAATGGCCGAACTTTTAAACAGGGGCTTCTCCGGCAGGTACGGCGTTCGGCGATGAGCGCGAAAGTCTTTTTACCGTCAGGCGGTTTATGAAAGAAGAGGGCGCATGGCAGGCAAAGAAAGTAAAAATAATAAAAGTCCGGGCGCGGAAGGGTATAAAAGCGGATACTATCTGCAGCTGTCCGAAGAGCTGTTTAAGTATTCATTTTTTTTACTGTTTATCGTTTTCGGCGCTATTTATTATTATAACTTCGTATTTATGAATGCGCCGAGCGCGCTTAAAGCAGCCGGGCTTTATTTTATCGTTTACATAATATTCGCGATATTTTATATACTCCTTCCGCTTAAGCGCATGCTTTTTTCCAACCTTCAGATTTATGGCGGCAGAGAAAATTTGAATTTAAATCATGGTTCGGCCGCGGCTAAGGCCGCTCTCGGCGCTCTAAAGAAAATAGGCGTAGAAGTTGCGGACGGGCCGGAGCGTTTTGAAAATAATATCCTCGTCACATATAAAACCGATTACTATGTAGCTTTCGCGCCGTTTTTTACATCGCTTTCGGTTTCGATGATTATCTTCGCGCTTTACGTTTCAGGCGGAGCCGCATCGGCCGCGCCTTCAGGCCTTATGAACGCGGCGGCGCTTTCTTACTTTGCGCTCAACTGTTTTATAATAGTTTTGGGGTTCGCGCATTTTATAAACCGCCCTTATTCAACGCATTTTGGGTTTCATGCGCTTTTTTTGATATTGAATTTTGTTTATTCATTTTTTGCTTGCCTTTATTTTCCGTTGTTTTTCGATTGCAGGCTTCCGGTCGCGGCCCTTAACGTTTTTTTCACAGTATGCTTTATATACGCGTTTTATAACATCAAAGACCATACCGCTTTTATAAGGCTGCCCGACCGCAACATATATCGCGTCGAGTTTGACGGCCGAAATTATTCGGCCGGCGAAGCGAAAAAAATCGAATTCAATTATTTCTGCCGGTTCGTGCAGACGCCCTATGCCATAGGGTTCGTCATTTACGATAAAGACGCCGGATCCGAAGTCGGCACGCCTTTTTACTGCGATACTTCAAAGGAGTCGGTCGAAATAATTTTAGACGTTTTTAACGACCGTATAGTTAAAAACGCCGGCATGGATGATTCCAGTAACCGCGACGGCGCCGTGGATTACTTTTGCCCCGTAACGATCGCAGATTTATCAAAAAAATACGGCAAGAGCCAATTTTTAATTCTGCTGGCGGTCAATGTTATTTCCGCTCTCGTTTTTTACGAGATTTTCAAGCCATTTATCGCGCTCAAATAATCAAAGGCCTCTTTTCTAAAAACCTCTTAAATTTATTGACAAATTAAGATAAAACATATATCATAACGCATATAATGTTTTTTGCAAATCTATAATAATTAAGGAACTTTTTAAATGAAAAAATCCGTTCTTTTCGCATGCCTGGTTTCGCTGATTTTATTTTTTAACGGATGCGGCGGCGCCCGGCCGGCCGTCCAGGAGGGGCCGGCGCAGAAGAAAAAAATCACATTTCTCAATTATTTTTCGAACACTTTAAGTTATGGAAACGCCCAGCTGATAAAATCTTTTAACGACCATTCGTCCGAATACGAGCTCGAAGCAACCACTCTCGATCACGAGGCTTTTAAGACGAGCATATATGAAACGCTGAAAGCCGGCAACCCTCCCGACATATATTCGAACTGGGCCGGCGCCAGGGTAAGGGCCGTTTTAGAGCATCTCGAGCCCATAGACGACATCTGGAAAGAAGGAAATCTCGATAAGTCCTTTAATCGCTCGCTGATAGATACCGCCTGCACCTATGACGGCAGAAAATATCTGATTCCGATTTCACAGCATTTTATAGCTTTTTTTTACAACAAGAAAATTTTCGACGATTTAAAATTAACTCCGCCCGCCAATTGGAACGATTTCTTAAAAGTATGCGACGCCATAAAAAAAGCTGGCGTCACTCCGATCGCGCTCGGCTCTAAAACCAAATGGCCGGCGCAGTTCTGGTTCGATTATCTTCTTTTAAGGACGGCCCCCTATGAATACAGGGAAAAGCTTTTAAAGGGCGAAGCC
>JAKPTH010000357.1 GCA_029571125.1 bacterium | reverse complement strand
GAAAACCTTAAATTTAAAATAATTCAGGTCGAAGGAAAAAGGATAAAAAAAGTCCTGATCAAAAAGCAGGCCGAAGCCAAACCGCCGGATGAAAATCAGGCGGGCGGCGCCGAAGAACTGAAGGTGTAGCCGATTTATGTTTATGGGTATAGCGCTAATAATTATAACTACGGTACTTTCCATATTGATGCTCGCTTTTTTCGCGGCGGCTGAAGTGGCCGTCATTTCGGTAAATAAGGTGCGCATTCAGCTTCTAGCCGAAGGCGGCGGCGGCATCCAGAACGCCAAAATAATGTGCGAACTTTTGAAAGAGCACGAAATGGTAGTTTCGGCGATGCTCGTCGGCGTTAATATCGCCATTATTTTAGGCACGTCGATCGTTACTTTTTTGCTTAACAGCATCCTGGGCGAAAAGCTGGCCGTCGTCATAGCCACGCTGTTTCTTCCGCCGCTTTTTTTGTTTTTCGGAGAGGTCATACCCAAAAAAATAGGCCGCCTTACCGCCGATACTTTTTCGTTGAAATACGTCAGGGCGATACGCTTTTTTTATAATCTTTTTTATTATGTGGTAAAGCATTTCACGTTTTTACTCGATATCATCAAAAAGATTTTCAAGAAGGGGACCTTAAAAAAATCGACCATGACCAAGGAAGAGATCCATCATCTCATTAAGATGAGCGAATCCGACGGCGTTATAAAAAAAGCCGAAGGCAAAATGATAGAAACCATTTTTTCTTTTAATAAGATATTTTTAAACGACGTTATGACACCGCGCAACGATATCGTGGCGGTAAGTTCCGGAATAAGCCTTAAAGAGCTGCTTGATATCGGAATAAAAGAAGGCTTTTCCAGGATGCCGGTTTACGAAAAAAGCATCGACAACGTTCTCGGATTTATTTATATCCTCGATCTCGTGCAGGCCATAAACCTCGAAGGCAAGACGCTCAAAGATTTTATAAGGCCGATACTTTTCGCGCCGGAAACTAAAAAAGTGGGCGTGATGCTCCGCGAGATGCAGAAATCCAAGATACATATAACCATAGTGGTCGACGAATACGGCCAGACGGCGGGATTATGCACGATAGAAGACCTTATCGAGGAGATAGTGGGCGAAATAAGGGACGAATACGACGTAGAAGAGCCTGAGATAGTCAAGATAAACGAAAACGTATATCTTATAAACGCCATGATGGACATAGAAGACGTGGCAAGCGAGCTTAATATCGATATAAAATCCGAAGAATTCGAAGAAGTCAAAACGCTGGGCGGCCTGGTTATAAGCCTGGCAGGGCGCATTCCGAAAGTACGCGACGAGGTCAAAATCAATAACGCCAGGTTTATAGTGGAGAAAATTGATAAGCACAGAATAAAACAGATAAAGGTAGTAATCAAAAAAGCCCGTCAGGGCGAAAAGGAGCAAAACGGCCTTGAATAACAACGCCAGGCGTTCGGGTTTCGTGGTGGTTCTGGGCATGTCTTCTGCCGGAAAATCCACTCTTTTAAATACTCTGCTGGAGCAGAAAATAGCTATAACCACTTCTAAAAAACAAAGCACGCGCACTCCGATGCGGGCGATATATACTTGTGAAAACCGCGGCCAGATAGTTTTCATAGACACTCCGGGCTTTTTTAAGCCCAAGGACAAGCTCGAAGAATATATGCTCAATTCTATGATCAATTCCATCAGCATGGCTGACGCTATTTTATTCGTGGCCGACATCACCGCGCCGCCCAATTCCATACCGGCGGAATTTATGGATATGATAATAAAAGCCCCGCAGCCCAAGATTCTCGCGCTTTCCAAGACCGACAGAAAGCATGAATTCCGTATAGCCGATAATATGGAGCTATTGAGCCTTTCCACTTATTTCGAGCAGACCATACCCATATCGTCGGTCAATCGCCTGAATACCGAAAGGCTCATCGACGTTCTTTTCGGCTACCTTCCCGAAGGCCCGTGCCTTTATCCTGAAGACGAGCTGACCGACGCCAATTCCCGCTTTATAGTGACCGAGATAGTTCGCGAAGCGGTTTTCGATATCACTCACGAAGAGGTCCCCTATTCGGTAGCGGTTTATTGCGAGGAAATGGCCGAGCGGGAAAGCGGAGCCTTTTATGTTTCTTGCATTATTTACGTCGAGCGCGATTCGCAGAAAGGCATAATAATAGGCCATAACGGGCTTACCATAAAAAAAATCGGAGTCCGTTCGAGGGAGATAATAGAAAAAGCCCTGGAAATAAAGTGCTATCTCGATCTCAAAGTCAAGGTGGCGGAAAAATGGCGCCGCGACGACCGGTATTTGAAGATGTTCGGCTACAACGTCCCGGTCGAAAAACGAAAAAAATGATGAAAATTTTTTCATTCCGGCGGAAATAAAATGACTATGGCAGGCGCAAAAGAAGACCGCAATATTTTTTACGACGAGTGCGTTATTTTAAAATCCTCGCCTTACGGCGAAAGCGACAGGCTGGTGACCGTTTTTTCCAGAAATTTCGGAAAGAAAAACCTTCTGGCGAAAGGCGCTTGCAAGCCCGGAGCGAAGCTGTGCGGATTTACGGATTCGCTTTCAATATTGAATTACGCTCCCAAGGCGACGAGGACTTTTACGCTGATAACTCAACCCAGGATCGTATCGCCGCTTTTTCACATAAAAGAGATGGGCGCCGCTTTTTTCAAGGCGTATTCAATGTGCGAGCTGGTTTTACGGGCGGCCGAGTTCGACGACGCCATGCCTGAAATTTACGACGCGCTCAAAAATTCGCTGATAATAATGGACCTCATGACTTCCAACGACGAAGCCGCTTCGGATAAAGTGCTGATAAAATTCGAATTGTTTTTTCTAGATTACGCGGGGTTTTCTTTTAATTTTGACAATTGCTGCCATTGCGGAAAACCGCCAGGAGAACATTACGTTTATGACGCGGGGGCCGGCGGAATAAGCTGCGGACGCTGCGCCATTGGGGCCCGCGGGGCGGTCGAAGTCGAAGACGCGGCTCGCATTATCAGGGAAATAGCTTCCGAAGCTTCCCTCGATAAAATAATAAGCGGGAAATATTCTTTGAACGGCATCGGTTCGGCATTAGCCGTTTTAAGGGCGCATATAAAAGCGAATTTGAATATAGTATTGTCCGCCGCTTCGCTATGAGCGATAATTAAGGATGTGAAAGAGATATGGCCATTGAAATAAACAAAAACAGCGTTTTTGAAATCGTCGATAAATTCGGCGACAGTAACTGGAACGTAAGAAAAAATGTTTCGGCCGAGCTGATCGCCGCCATAGGCGATTCAGAGGAAGCCGCAAGAGACGCGGCTTTCGCCATACTTGAAAAGATAGAGCTCAGCCGTTCCAGCCGAGACGAAACTGAATTTAAAAACATTCTTTACTGGTCGATTAAAACTCTAGGCTCGCTGGTCAAGTCTATTAACGCCCGCGGCTCGCTTATAGGCATAGTCCGCGACAGGGAATTAAAAGATAAATACCGCGAAATCGCAATGAACGAGCTAATGAATTTCGGCTACTGCCAGGAGTTCAGAAACGAGCTTATAGGGCTTCTATGCGACAGCAACTGGAAAATAAGGCAGACCGCGGCCCGGCTTTTAGAGTCTTTCCCGGGCAACGAAGTTTCGGACTATCTGATATCCGAATTTTATTCGTTTACTAACGACGATGTTATCTATTGGGTTCTGCAGATAATCGCCCACCAGCAGAAAGAGCGCGCCCTTAATTTCTTCGGAAGCATCTTATTTTCTTCGGCCACCAATACGAAGCTGTACGTAATACTCGCCCTGTCGGAAATAGACGTGGACGAAGCCTTTAAATTGATCGTGGACTGTTTCGACGACTCGTCGTATATGATCAGAACGCAGGTACATCAGATAATAGATAAAAATCTCAAGCGCTGCGCCCGCTTCGTTCACGATTTCGCTTATTCCACGGATTTCCGCACGCGCTGCGAAGCTTTTAAATTTCTCGTCAAATCGATGGACCCGCAGTATCACGGGATGATAACGCAGATGGTGACTTCCGGTTCAACCGAAAACCGCGTCCTGGGGCTTATTTCGTTCAGCGATACTTTCGAGGAATCCATAATAGAATTCATATATCAGCGTTTCAGCGACGAATCGTGGTATGTGAGAAATTTCGCCGCCACGATAATGTCCGGTCACGGACAGGCCGCATGGCAATACCTTTTCGGTAAATATGCCGCTGAAAACAATTCAAATAACCGCTACTGGATACTTATATGCATTAAAAACATAATCAATCCGGACAGCGAAAAACATATAACCGACATTTTCGAGCTTTTCAAGCAGTCAAAGAAAAACGAAAAATTGCAGATACTCGGGATCATAAATTTTATAATTCCCAAAATTAACAGCGTTTCAGCCAAGAACAAGCTTATCGTATCGCTTATAGAAGCGCTTAACGATAAAAAATGGCTGGTCAGAAAAGACGCTTCGCTCATAATCGAAAAATTCGAGCGCCAGATGGTACTGTCTAACATTAAAGCCATGAACGCCCTTTCGCCGGACCAGTCTTACTGGCTTAAAACGATTATAACCGGTTCCGCTTCGAATTAAAAGCCCTCTGGGGCAAGGATTTCATTCGCGGCTTTATAACGGTCAAGAACTTATTGACATATATCGAAGTTTTTAATATACTAAATGAATATAATATAAAATTGAATTATCGCAAAATCTGAGTAAGGTCGTAAAAAATATGACTAATGGCGGGGACCAGCAGACTCATAAAATACAGAAGCCTTCAGGCGCGGGCCATGTTTCGGCTCATGGACCCGGCGGTTTCGGCGCGATCGAATTAAAAGGGGTAAGCTATTCGTACGTGAAAATGCTTAACGTATGTTCTGGCGAGGCCGATGTTTTTGTGGTTAAAAATTCGAACGACGCCAAAAATTACATATTCAAATATTACAGGCACAATATCGAACCGAAGCTCGAAATCGTCGAAAAGCTTACCGCCCTTAATTCCGAGCGCGTCGTAAAGCTTATCGATTACGGCGTCAGCGGCGAAGGCAGGTTTTACGAGGTGCAGGAATTCGCCGAACACGGCTCGCTCGACGTTTTCATTAAAGAAAATCCGGAGCTAGTGGACGACAAATTCATCAGGGATTTTATACGCGAATTAAACCAGTGCCTTTTCGATATACATTCAAAAAATATAATACACCGCGATATCAAACCGTCTAACATTCTTTTAAGGTCGATCGAGCCGCTTTCCATAGCGCTTATAGATTTCGGCATTTCATCCATTTCATCAAGCCTTATACACCAGACCAATTATAACCGCACCATATCTTATTCTTCGCCGGAAGCCATAAGCGGAGTAATATCTCCCGCTTCGGATTACTGGCCGATGGGGATCATGGCGCTCGAAATGCTTCTTAAAAAACATCCGTACGACGGTATGGACGCCAAGAGCATAACTTATTATATCACCACCAAGGAAGTGCCTGGCATCGAATCGGTGACAAACGATTTTTACGCTTTGATTAAAGGGACGCTCAACAGGGACGACAAAAAAAGATGGCGCTATAAAGAGGTCTGCGACTGGCTGGCCAATATCATTAAAAACGATTTTTACGAGCCTTTTTCTTTTTACGGCTGCAAATGCCTCGACTTGAAGGAACTTTCCCGTAACCTTATAATCAACTGGGAACGCGCGGCAGCCGAAATGCCCGTGATAAAGCAATGGCTTTTAAAAAACGTCACCGACAGGGGGCTTATGCCGCTTTTAAAGCAGCTATGCCAGAAAGGCGCTTCAGGCGACGAAAGCCTTTTCGAATTGATATATACTATAAACCCTGAAGCCGGAATGGTCTACCGAAAGGCTAAAATAAGCAGGGAGTTTTTGTCGGATATTTCATATAAAATTTTTTACGAAGAAGCTTCTGAGGAAGAATGCGATTTTATAGATTCGCTTTTCTCCGCCAGGCTGTTTCAAAAATATTACGAGCTGACCGCCGCGGCGGATCCATTCAAAGCCGAGCTTTTAGCCCTTGAAGATGAATGCCTGCCGCTTAAAGGCCATGAGGCGAAGGCCGGGGCGGTGCTAAAAAGGCTTTCGCCCGAACGTCTCGTAGATAAAAGAGGCTTTTTGGAAATCTTTATCGGTAAGATAAAAAAAAATAAGCATTATATGGCGTTCATCGATCGCATCAAAAAAAACGAATATTATAAAATTTACATATTTCTGATAAGCGCGGCGATGATATTTTTGCTGGCATCCATACTCATAGATATTTTCGATTGATAATTTTAGGCCGGCTATCGGAAAAGAATAAAGCTTTATTTTATAAATATTTAATTTACTTATGGAGAGTGTTTATGAACAAACTTATCGTGAGCGACTTAAACGAAAACTACAGCCTGGATATCAATAAAAACGAAATGTCGATAGGGCGCACGGACGATTGCGACATAGTCTTGAAAAGCAATTCTGTTTCGCGCAGGCACGCGAAAATTTATTTGAAGGAAACGCTCTGGTTTCTCGAAGACCTTAATTCCACCAACGGCGTCTATGTCAACAACACTAAAATAGACAGCCCGCTGGCTTTGATGCACAAAGATCTGGTTAAGATAGGAGAAAGCTCTCTCGAATTTATCGACGAAGAGTTCGGCGCCATCGACGATACCGTAAGCAGCATCGCATCTAATTTTCACAGGCATTCGAAGTCCGTCAAGCCCGTTTCTCTGAACGAGTTTTTAAAGGGCGTAAATGAGGTTAAAAATAAAATATCGCTAATGGGCGGCCAGGCGGCCAGCGGCCAGGCCACGCTCAAAGCCCTCGAAGAAGGCCTTAAAATGGCCTCGGCCGAACTGGCTGCCCTGATAAAGGGCTATGTGCAGGCCGGCTCTTCCGCTTCTTCGAGCTCCACCCTTGTGCAGAGCCTGGAATCCAGCCTGAAGTACGACGGCATCAGCCAGCTGCTCGAAGCCGCGGCGGCGAGAGGCAATTCTTCCGCGCCGCAGCCCTGCTCGAACACCAATTATTTATTCGCGCTCGACGAAATAAAAGCCGCTTCCGAAAACGTTTCGGACTATAAAAAATCATGTTATTTAATGCTTTCGATCGCGATGAAGATACTCGGCCTCAACCGCGGCTTTATTATAATCAAAGATCCCGTCAGCGCCGCCATTACATCTCTTGTTTCGAAAATCGATAAGGCCGATATGAACGAATCCAGCCCTTCAATGGCGGTGGCGAGATACGCCATAGGCAAAAACCACGCGATTTTTATCGACGACCCTTCGCTGGACGAGCGTTTCGCCGATAAGTCCAGGAGCATCATAAGCGGCGTTATTAAATCGGTCGTATGCGTGCCGCTGTCTAAAAAATCGATGTGCCTTGGCGCGATTTATCTCGACAGTAACGAACAGAAGAAAAACTTTAACGACGCCGACCGCGATTTTGTAATAAAACTGGCTTCCCATATCAGCGAGCTTCTCGAAATGAGCGGGCTGTTCCACGAACTGGTAAGCGAATACGAGGGAATCGAGGAGATACTTTCGAAGGTGTCCAAAAAATCCGAGCTGGAGGATTTATTGAAAAAAATCGTCATGGCCGACGTAAAGACTAAAATATCGGCCATCGAAAAAGTCGCCGCCACCAACAACGAAAGCATAGTCGAAATATTGAAAGAAAACCTTTCCAACGAGGAAAACCGCTTTCTTATAGCCACTTACGTTAAAATATTGGGCGCAATCGCCGGCGAAGGCGAAATAGATCTGGTCAAAAAATATCTTCTGCATCCCGACGCGAGAGTCAGGGCAAATGCTATAGGAGCGCTCCTTAATATGAACGCCCGCGAAAGAGCTCTCGATAAAATCGTTAAAATGACCGCCGACGAGGACTCTAAAGTTAAAACGCTGGCTTCGCATTATGTTTTAAGCCTGAACCACAATCTTCTTATAAACGAGTTCGAAAAGCTCATAACCTCCGCCAGAGATACGGCCACAATAGACGGCGTAATAAATTCGTCTTTCTTGCTCGGCCTCGGCGAACTGGAAAAATTTTACGCAAAAGTTTACCCGGCGCTCGGCGTACAGCATAAAACCATGGTGGCCGACTATTTGAAAAGCCTCGACGATGAAAAAGCTTCGTTCATTTTACAAAATCTCGAAAAAATTTCCGCGGAAAGCGGCGCTCGCGAATCGAAACAGCCTGTCCCGCAGGCCGTCCCGTCAGCGCCCGCAAAATCTCAGGCCGCGGTTAAAATCGCCACTGCGGCGAGCGTCAATGCCGTCAAGCAGGAAATCAACGAAAAGGTCAATCCGGCCAACAACAGCTATGAAGCCGACGAAAACGTCGACGACGACATAATGTCCGAATTTCAAAGCGCGCTTAAAAGAGTCAACGCCGGCGCCAAAGCGGAAAGCAATATAAAATCGATTATGTATCAGCTGAAATTGGGCAAGAAGAAGTAACTCGCTTATAAAAAAATAAATGACGCAATAATCAATTAATTTTTTTTCTTATTATCAGCGTGTTGAAATTGCCGTTTCTTTTATACTCCACGCTGTCTGAAATCTGGCGGATAAGGTGCATGCCGAGTCCGCCTATTTTTCTGTGCATGATGTCGAGTCCGGTGTCAGCGGCGGCAATGCTTAGCGGATCGAATTCTTCGCCGTCGTCTGAAAATTCGATCGCAAGTTCGCCGTCGGAAACCGACAGCTTTATTTCTACCGAGCCTTCGCTTTGGTCCGGATAACCGTATGATACTGTATTTATGAACAGCTCTTCGAGCATGAGATTTATCTCGCCGGAAAGCCTGGCGTTAAAAGACCATTCGCCGCCCGTCGTTTCTACGAAATCGACGATTTTGTCGAGTTCCGTCTGATTGTTTGCCACTCTTATAGATTTTATTTTTTTCATTTATCACCTGACTTGCGTGTGTTTTAGGGGGTTATAGTGCGCGCGGTTTTTAAAACCGCGTTTTAATAATATCTTACAACGGTAATGGTAATATCGTCCGATTGATCGGCGCCGCGCGTGAATTCTTTAAGCTCGTTCATTACATGCTCGGTCACTTCGCGCGGCTTACGGCCGGCAACGCGCGAAATCGAATCGATCATGCGCTGGTCGCCGTAAAAGGAGCCGTCCTGCGCCACCGCTTCGTTCACGCCGTCGGTGAATAAAAATATCGAGTCGCCTTTTTCGAGTTTAGCTTCGTAGTTGTGATATTCACGCTCGATAATTCCGAGCGGCATGTCCTGAGGTTTCGGAAATTCCTCGATTTTAAAATCGCGGCGCATGAAAAACGGCGAATTGTGGCCGGCGTTGGCGTAATGCAGCTCGCCCGTCTTGAGATTTAAAATTCCAAGGAAAAATGTTACGAACATGGCGCTTTCGTTGTCCTGGCAGAGCGCCTGGTTCATGCTCTGCAGCACGGTTCCGGGTTTCATGTTTTTAACGGTTTTCGCCCGCAGAAGCGTGCGCGTGATGGCCATAAACAGCGAAGCCGGAACGCCTTTGTCGGAAACGTCGCCTACCGCGAAGCAGATCACGTCGTCGTCGATGAAGAAGAAGTCGTAGAGGTCGCCGCCTACTTCCTTGGCCGGCTGAAGAATGGCGTAAATATCGATGTCAGGCCTTTCGGGAAACGGCGGAAAAATTTTGGGTATTATTCCCATCTGTATGTCGCGCGCGATTTTGAGTTCGCTCTGGATCTTTTCTTTGGCTTTCGTTGTGGATTCGAAATTTTTGATATATTCCTTGAGCGCGTTCTGCATTTGTATGAAAGAGTCGTTCAGGATGCCCACTTCGTCTTTGGAAGTCGTGGGCGGCAGCGTTACGTCGAAATTTCCGGCTCCGACGATTTTAGTTATATTAGCCAGTTCATTTAACGGTTTCGTGACTTTATTGGAAATGTAAGTGATTACAAAGAAAAGGACGAAAATGCCTGAAACGGCGAACGCGATTATTATATTCATCAGCGTGTTCAGATCGTCGAAAAGCTCGCTGGAAGGAATCAACACCGCGATAGACCAGTTGGACGATTTTAGCGGCACGTAATAAAGCCAGCAGTCGAGGTTAAGCATGGCGCTGCTTATCGGGCAGAAACCGGACTCGCCTTTTATCATC
>JAKPTH010000292.1 GCA_029571125.1 bacterium | reverse complement strand
AAGCCGGAAAGAGTTACCAGCGGCACTCCTTCGTGCGGCCCGCCGAGCGCCACGTAATGCTTTACCATGCTGAGCCGGTTGGGTACTTTTTCGGCGTTCTGGGTGGTCATGGCGTAACGTGCGACGAGATTGCCCATGCTGTGAGCGAATACGTCGAGCTGCGCGGCGGATGCGACGTAAGGATAGGTCATGGCGGCCATTTTGGCTCCGAGTTCGGAAATGCGTGCGTTGGAGGAATAATCGAAACCTATCACATGGTCGTAGTAAAGAACGCCGCCTTTTCTGAACGTGGCCAGAAATTCGCCCATTTCACGCGATTTGTCGAGGCTGCTGGTTATGCCGTGCACCACGAGCGCCACGCGCTTGCCGGCCAGCGAGGGTATGGCTGCGGCTTCGAATTTATTGCGCGTGCGGTTGAACGGTTTTACCGAAGCGGATATCGCGCCTGATTCCAGCGCGGCCAGCCTGATATTTGCGGTGAACAGCTTCAGGTCGAGCTTTCCTGCGACGCCTTCCATGAGAGCGGAAATTTCCATTGTATCGACTAAGCCTACCAGCGTCGAGGAAACCGTATCTGTGACGAAATCTACCGGCACGAAAAACCCGTTCTGGTTCATGGCTATGAAAAGCGGCGGATGGTCCTGGCTGTAAGATCCGGCGTACGGCAGGCGAACCCTGATTTCGCGCACGGCTGAAGAGTTTGCGGCGCGGCCTATACCTTCGAGCGCGGAGGGCTCCAGCGAGAGATTGACGCCGTTCGGCGAGTAGTAAAAACCTTCCTTCTGAACGTCGGAATGCTGCGCGTCCAACACTTCCAGGCCGACCTGCGACTGCTGGTAGAATGTGGAAGGCGTAATATCAACGCCGACTTTATGAACGGGCGAGCTGAAGGAACCGCCTGAAGCGTCGACGGCTTTGGTATCGGAATAAATGACTTTGGCGGCCGTCGCGCCGCCGCCCCCGCCGCCGGAACACCCGGCAACGCTAAAAGCCGCCGCTAAAATTATTAAAAGAAATAAAATTGAAAAAATTCTTAAATTAGAACGGTTTTTCGCCATAAAAGTTTCCTCCACTGCTTTAATTATTTATTAAGCACATAAAGAACCGTCACGCCGCCGGCCGTCGAGGCGAGCCGTTATGCTTGCCTTGCGGCGTGGTTTATACGAGTAGGCTAACAGAATTAATGAAATTTGTCAATCGTTTCGTAAGAAGCCTCTCTTTCAAAAACGTCGCGCGGTCTATATTAACGATATCCGCCATAGATTATTATTATTATTATTGTAATAGAAAATTTAATGGCTTAAGAAAAAATAGTTAATCCACGCGGTTTCGTTTCTCGCCCCTGATGAATGCTGATATGTTTTCGCCGATTTCAGAAGCCAGACGTTTTCTGGCCTCGACCGAGGTAAAGGCGATATGCGGCGTTAAAATGATCTTATCCATGTTTTTGACCGCCAGCAGAGGATTATCCGGCGATACTGGCTCCCTCGTATATACGTCGATGCCGGCGCCCGCTATTATATTTTCGTCGATGGCGCGGGCGAGCGACGCTTCGCAGACGATTCCGCCGCGTGCGGTGTTTAATAATATCGCGGTTCTTTTCATTGACTTTAATTTTTCATAGTCGATTAGATTTACGGTTTTTTCGTTCAGCGGGCAGTGGATCGAAACTATATCGGAAGTGCCGAGAAGCTCATCGAGTGAAACGCTTTTGAAAGCGGCGTTTTTATTTTTGCCGCTGGTGGAATAATAAACTATTTCGCTGCCGAAACTTTCGGCGATAGATGCGACTCTGGTTCCTATCGCGCCCATGCCTATTATTCCAAAACGCATCGAGGACAGCTCGCAAAAAGGCCTGCCGAGATGGTTGAATGTGTCGCTTTTTGCGTAAAGGCCGGATTTAACGAAATAATCATGATACGAAAGATTTTCGAGCAGGTAAAAGAGCATTCCGAAAGTGATCTGGGCGACGCTCGCCGTCGAATATCCGGCTACGTTCGTCACCGCAATGCCTTTTTCGCGGCATGCTTGAATATCGACGATATTTGTTCCGGTCGCTGCGACGCATATCAGCTTAAGGCTTTCAAGCGAACCGATCGCCGCTCTGTCTATGGGCGTTTTGTTGGTTATAACGATATCGCAGCCGGCGGAGCGTGCGATTACATCTTCATATTTAGTGGTTTCATAAATAATAGTTTTTCCTAATTTATCGAGTATGCTCAAATCCGCGTCTTTGCCGAGCGTTTTTGCGTCGAGGAACGCTATTTTCAAAGTGATTCTCCCTTTCGCGCCATTGATTTTTAATGCGCATCGATATTTTTATTCATCGAAGGCAATATGGTTCAATCATTTTATATAAAAATTTTTAATAAATCAAGAAAATTTGATTGAAAAACCTTATTTTTATGAGTAGCGCCCTTTTTTTGTGATATAATAAACCATAACGAGGCGTTCTATGGAAAGCAATGATTTTCATTATAATTAAAATTTTAAAATAAGGTAAAAGAAAGGAATCATTATATGAGCGTGTGGGACATATATCAGAGCACTATATTATTCGCCGCGGCCGCGCATAAGGGCCAGCGCCTGCCTTCGAGCGATATCACTTACGTGGTGCATCTTTCGAATGTCGCTATGGAAGTTATCATGGCGCATAAATCGGCCTGCGCTCCCGATGAAAATTTCGACCTCGAGCTGGCGGTTTCCTGCGCCCTGCTGCACGATACTCTCGAAGACACCGCGGTGAGTTTCGAAGAACTCGAAAAATTCGCCGGAGCGCGCGCGGCATCCGTGGTGGCGGCTCTTTCAAAGGATAAAGCGGTTGCGAAAGAAAAAAAACTTCAGGATTCGATCGAGCGTATAAAAAAATGCGGAATCAGGGAGGCGGCCGTCGTCAAACTGGCCGACCGCATAACGAATCTGCAAAAGCCGCCCGCATCATGGAGCGCCGATAAAATGAAGAAATACCGCGAAGAAGCCTCTGAAATACTAGAAAATCTCGGTTACGCAAATAAGTTTCTGGCGGCGCGCCTGGCAGAAAAAATAGACGAATACCGGCGTTATTACGAATAAAAACAAAAAAAATCCCGGCCCGCGCGGCAACCGGAAACCTATATAGCAGTAAAGCTTCAAAGCCGTCACGCATATCGTTTCATGAATGTCAGGGTTAGAAAAATCCGGCAACACGAACGGCTACTTACGAAAAAGTAGGTAATTTACAATTTCAAATATTAGTGATAACATATCGACTGTTCGAATTCGGTCTATGGCCGATTATTTTATATAATATAAACGGAGGAAACCATGTACAAAAATATACTGCTATCGTTCATCTGTATTCTCGTGCTCGCGCCGGATTGCCTGGCGGAAAATGCTCAAAATAAAGACAAGCTCAGTATCCGGCTGATCAGGAACGCCACCATGAAAATAACCTATGCCGGTCACACTTTTCTGACCGACCCTATGCTTTCGCCGAAAGGAACCATACGGCCTTTCGCCGGAATAGAGCGCAACCCTACCGTCGATCTTCCCTTAAAAACAAGTGAAATAACCAAAGCCGTCGATTGCGTGCTGGTCACGCATATTCATCCGGACCATTTCGACACCGCTGCTTGCGAAGTCATAGCCAGAGAAATGCCGTTTTTCTGCCAGGCGGGAGACGAAGGCGTCATAAAAAATGCGGGTTTTAAAAACGTTGATCCTGTGGAGACTTTTCGTAAATTCAAAGGCGTCGACATCATCCGCATAGGCGGAAAGCACGGCAGCGGAAAGATTCTGGAGCATATGGGGAATGTGTCCGGATTCATACTCGCGGCGAAGGGCCAGCCGACGGTTTACTGGGTCGGCGACAGCGTGTGGTGCGACGAAGTCAAGGATGCCGTCGGCAAATATAAACCTGACGTAATAATTACCCACTCGGGCGGCGCTAAAATTCCTGGCTTCGACCCGATCGTCATGGATGCCGCCCAGACTATAAAACTGGCGCAGGCCGCCCCGAAAGCCTTGATAGTGGCGATCCACATGGAATCGCTCGACCACTGCGAAGTGACGCGCAAGGCTCTGCGCGATGCCGCCGAAAAAGCAGGAATACCGGCCGCAAGGCTTGTGATACCGAAAGACGGAGAAACCGTCTCGTTTTAATTTAATACGGCGTTAATATGAGGAAGTCACATGAAGATCAGAAAAGAATACACATGCCCGCTGGAGATAGTTCACGATATCCTGAAAGGAAAATGGAAGACCGTCATACTATGGCAGCTTAAATATCGAAATCGCGCTTCGCTCTCGCAGCTCGAGCACGATATCAGGGGCATAAGCCAGAAAATGCTCCTTGAGCAATTGAAAGAATTGATGGAATTCGGCCTGGTGGACAAAAAAAAATTCAAAGGCTATCCGCTGAGAGTCGAATATTTCCTGACTGAAGACAAGGGCGGCAGAATAATAAAATCCCTGGAAATCATGCAGGAAATAGGCCGGGAATATATCGCCGAAATGGAAACGAAGCGCCGGGACGGCCGGACAGTCTGAAGGCAGGCCTATGTTGTGTTTACGGCCGTTGTTACGAATAAAAAATACCGAGGCGCTTTAATTTTTAATAACCGGCCGTGGTAACTCTTGCCAAAATATAAGGAATTTGATATAATACGTTAATAATCAGGATGTCTTGACAACTGTAAATCGGTATCACCTTTTTGTTGCGGCGAAAGCGGGCTGCCGGAAGAACTGCTTACCGAGGAGGGAATTATCATGGCATTCGAAGAGATGAAAAAGGTGAACGCCGATTCCTAAATGCGCTACATTATGGAAGCCAGGGCGCAGGCCATATCGACGATAGCCACCATAGAGGATGATTATTACAACAAAGGAAAAATCGAAGGAAAGCTTGAACTGGCCCGTGAATTATATAAAGACGGCGTTGCGATCGAGAAAATCATCGAAAAAACCGGTTTTAC
>JAKPTH010000290.1 GCA_029571125.1 bacterium | reverse complement strand
AGTTCGCGAGTTCGGGCCGCCACCATCTCTTCGAGATTTTCACGGTGGCGCTGCAGCTCTTCTTCGCTTTTGCGCAGGCCTTCCATGGTCTCTTTGAGCCGTCCCGACATAAAGTTAAATGTCCGGGCGAGGATGCCTATTTCATCCGAAGAGTTCACGCTCACCCTCTGATCGAGGTCGCCGCCGGTAATACGCTCCGCGGCTTTCGTGATCAGCTGCACCGGCCTTACTATGGTAAGGGAAATGAAAACGCTAAAAACGCCCATTAATAAAGTTATGGCCAGGCCGGCCATGCACATTACGCCGGTCATTTTGGACCTTCCCTCGTTTAAAACCGTGCGGTAATGCTGGAGCTCGTCTTCGTAAACGCTGACGCCGACGACCCAGTCCCATGGCGCAAAATAAGCTATGCGCGCTATTTTCCAGCGCGGCTCCGTTTCGCCAAGATTTTTCCAGCGGTATCTTTCGGTATCGAACTCGGCCGGCTTAAGCGCCACCGCCTTGGCGACGATTGACCGTATTACGTAGCGCCCGTCGCTGTCGACGGTGTTCCAGATGTCCTCGCCGTCGCGCTCGCCTTTCTGTGAGATGATATAGCGCCCGCGCAGTTCGCCGGCGCCGCCGATTACGTAAACGTAGCCGGTTTTCCCTATAGTGGTCTGCAGCACGGCGTTTCGAACGCGCGCTTCGACGGTGGACTGCCTGACGCCAACGTAAATCATGCCGATGATTTCGCCTGCGCCGTCTTTAAGGGGTTCATACGCCGTAAGGTATTTCATATTGACCACGAAGGCGTTTCCGCGGTAGGGCGTGCCGTTCATAACGGCCGCTATGACGGGGTTTGGCGAACCGTCCGGCCCGGCGGCCGGGATATAAGTCCCTATAGCGCGGCGCCCGCCGGTGGTTTTAACGGTGGTCGCCACGCGCAGCATATCGCCGCGCGCGTTCATGCGCTGAAAGATAGTGGCGGTTTCGCCGCAAAGTTTTTCCATGACGTCAACGACGGGAGTTTCGGTTCCCGGATCGTCGTTCATGCCCAGCCAGCGCCCGCCCGCGAGCATTTTTGGCAGTCTCGCTTCGGCGGTGGAAACTCCGTTAAACTGGTTTGAAACGTTCCATAGAACGGTTTCGTTTGAAAGCGTTATTCCGCCCGCGCTCGTAATCAGGTGGCGCAAAAAGTTTATGTCGCCGTTCAGCTGCTGCTGGACGGCCTCATTTTCGGTCTTGACCAGATTGTAAACGCCCTGCGCGATATGGTTTAGATCGGCGTTGGCGAGCTGGTCCACTTCGCTTTGCGCGAGCCAGTTATACTGGCCGCTCTGCCATACCGCAAGAGAAACCAGCGCCGCCGCCGTAATAAGGACGCCGCCGATGCCGAGAAGGGAAACTTTTACCCTCAAATTGAAATCTTTTAAAAACTCCGTCAAAAACATAGCATTAAAAACCTTTTTTATTTTTCGCAGCGGGCGTCCATGAAATCTATAACTTTTTTGAGCTCTTCGATGTCGAACGGCTTGAGTATATATGCCAGAGGATTGATTTTCATGGCGCCGGCCATGGTTTCTTCGTCGGAATAAGCCGTCACGAAAACGATCTGCGTATTTTCACGATTTTTCTTTATCAGGCGCGCGGCTTCGATTCCGTCCATTTTTCCGGCCAGCTGTATATCCATGAAAACGATATCCGGATTTTCGCGCGCGGCCCTTTCGACGGCTTCTTCGCCGGTGGCCGCCGCTTCGCCGCAATCATAGCCCTGGGAGGCGAGATAAGCGTTTAAAAGAAGCGCCGATATGGCTTCATCTTCGACTGCAAGTATCCTGATTTTGTTTCCGTTAATAAATCCACCTCTCGGCATTGTTAAAGATTTGAAAATAATTTTAACAACCGCACGAAAATCATTATAGCATAAATAATCAATTATGTAAATTAATTTACCCTCTTTTTAACTTAAAAACCGGGCGCTCGGACAAATGCAAAAAGACGGCCTTACGGCCGTCTTTTATATAGGTTTTTGAGCGTTTCGCCCTAAATCATTAATTGGTTTTAACTTCGCCCGTCGCGGGAGCTGCAGGCGCTTCAACCTTGACTTCGCCTGTAGAGGGTGCTGCCGGCGGAGCTGCAGGGGTTGCAGCGGGTGCGGGGGTTGCCGCCGGGGCATTATCGCTTACGGCGAAGAGTTTTCTTGCGATAACCGCGCCGTCTTTAACCAGTTCTATCACGAAGTTGCCGGGGGTTTCCGAGTTGACCGGATTGATCGGGCGCATAACTTTTTTATCGACCGTGCCGAGTTTTTCGCTGAAAGCCGCTTTTGACAGGTCGGCCATATTTTTTATTACCACTTCGATCGTGCAATCGTTTTCGAAAGGTTTTTTAGAGAATATGCTGTAATAGATTTCGCCTTTGGTCTTAAACTGCGTGGCTTCTTCCGTCGCTTTCATTTCGGGGCTTGCTTTAGCGCCGAGCTTGAAATCGAGATAATCGCTTTCCATAGGCACCAGATGGGGTTTCATTATATAAAAAGCGCCGGCCACCGCGAGAATTATTACTACCAGAATTACCAGATTTTTCATTGAACGTCCTCTTTCTTTTTACTATTAGATTTTTTAATTGATTTACCGGCCGCCGTTATTTACTTCATACAATATATTTATTCAACGGCTTTTCCGTAAATTCAAAAACTTACTTTTAACGTGAAATAATTATACCATATTCAAGCTTTTAATTCAAGGATTTTAATTCGAGGCGTTTATATCACTACATCCTTATTTTTTAGCGCCTGCGTCATATACCTTACGGCCGCTAACCCAGGTAGATAAAACCTTCGGATTATCTATAGAAAGTTTTTCCGCTGGAATTTGATGAAAGTCGCGCTCGAAAATTACCATATCGGCTTTATTGCCGCGTTTTAAAGTTCCGGTATCGCGTGCGGCCGTGGTAGCGGCGCTGGCTTTAGACAATCCGCAAACGACTTCTTTTACGCTGAGAGGCTTGTGGATTTCGGGATGTCCGCCGCCGGTGACGGCTGTTTTCATTATAGTCTGCGGCGGCGACAATTCAACAGGCGAAACGGAAAAATCCGTGCTTATCCCTGTTGAAATTCCGGCGTCGATTAAATCTTTAACGGGATAAGCAAGCGCGGCGTTATCGCCGTAATAGTATTGCATATCGTCTTCGACTTCCCAGAAACCCGGCTGCACGGTCGTCACTAAATGCCCGCCGAATTTTTTCATCCGTTCGATCTGGTCTTTGCGCGGAAATGCTACGTGAATAATCGTATGAACGCATTTCAGCGCGCCATTTTTAGCTTTTACGGCATCTAGAGCGTTAAGCAGCGTTTCGATCCCCTGATCGCCCTGTATATGGTAATGACAGTTAAGTCCGAGCTCTTCCAGTTTTTCGACAATGCGGTTGAGATTATATTCGCTGCCGAAAGAATCGTCGTTATATACGTAATAAAGGCCGTTATTGCCCTGCTTATTTTTCCATGAAGTCCACGCCTGGCCGGCCGCGAAAGCGCCGTCGACGAATATCTTGCATCCTAAAAACCTTATCAGGTCGGTGTCTTTTCCTACATATTCGAGGGCTTTTTCGATTTCGCCGAGGCGCGAGAACGTAAAGCAATAATTAACGCGAAGCGGAAGTTTTCCTTCGGCTTCGAGCTCTCTGAGTATTTCAGGCCTTATAACCCTGCCGCCGGCGCTGCCCATCAGATCCACTACGGCCGTATATCCCATCGCCGCCCAGCGGTTAAAAAGCATTTGAGCGCCCTGTTTCAAAAGCTCTTTATCGATGACGGCGAATAACGGATTTCCGACGAGCGTCATAGCCGACTCGCGAAACATTCCGGTGAGTTTTTCGTTTTCGACGCCGATTTTGCCGCCCATAGGCGCTTTCGTTTGCGGCGTGATCGCGCATAATTTCATGGCGGCGCTGTTAACCGCCACGTTATGTCCGAGCTTATCGCCTAAAAAAACAGGGGTGCCGCCGGAGGCGTCGTCTATTTTCTTAAGGTCTTCGAGGTTCCACCTGTCGTAATCTCTTAATGAAAAGCCCACGCCGAGAATAAGTTTTCCCGCGGGCAGCTCCTTTATTCTTTTAGATATTTCAGCCGCCATAGATGCGGAATCAAAGCATTTCGTCATATTGACCGACGAAGGCATAAAGAAAGCTCCCGTTTCAAATAAATGCACGTGGCTGTCGTTGAATCCGGGATATAAAGCGGCGCCGGCGAGGTCGATAATTTCGAGATTTCTGAATTTTGACGGGTTAATATTATACGCCTGAACGGCGCCGTTAGCGATAAGAAGGTTATCCACTTTATTGACTGCGTCGATATAGATAGACCCGTTGGTGAATAGTTTCATAGTTTCCCGTGCCATGGCAGGTTGCGCAAAAATATTAATAATGATCGAAACCACGATCATCGCCTTGATAAATTTTTCGAGCATATTTCGTTACTCCTTCAGAATTAATTTTTGCACTTAAACCCCATATTTATATTTGCTGCGGTTATAAAACATGGAGTTAATTATACAGCATGAATAAGCAAAAAGCAATATCGATTTAATCGACCATTTTAATTGACATTTAATTATTAAATAAGTATAATACTTTTCAACCAAAAGTTTTAGAGATATTTTGAAAAATTAGAGGTATTTTAATGTTAACCATGAAAAAAAATTCGTTCAAAACTTTATTTCCTTCTTTTTTAACTATTTCTTTTCTTTATCTCATAATTAATTTAATTTTAAGCGGTTATTGTTTTGCCGGCCCGGCCGAAGAAAAAAATATCACGCTCGAATCAGCCGTTAAGACGGCGATTGAAAACAATACGGATTTATTCATTGCCTCGAAGGAAGTAGAAGTCAGCGAAGGCGCCCTTCAAACGGAGTCGGGGGCGTTTGACATGAATGTGTCTAATTCGGTTTCATACGTTAACTCAAAAAAGGGGCTGTTTTCGGATGATACCGATAATTACGCCGGAGACAAATCGGCCGAAACTAATACAAGTTATAATTTAAATTATACGCGAAAAAAACGTTCAGGCAATACTTATAATGTAAGCATATCTTCGCTCCAGGAGCTCGACAATAAAATTCCAACCGAAAAAAAGCATAACACGGGCAATGTTAATATATCGGTAACCGTACCTTTAGCCAGAGGCAAGGGCGCGGCGGTTGCTACGGCCGCCGAAAAATCGGCTTCGGCATCCCTCGACGCGAGCAGACTGGATTATAGTTCTAATTTCGCCGCCACGGTTTTAAAAACGGTTAACGCTTACTGGGATTATTGCGTGATCTACCGTAAGCTCGAAATCTTAAAGCAGGCCGTAGCCGAGTCTGAAAAAACGATGAATGAAGCGCAGGTTCTTTTTAAAAAAGGGAGTATTCATAAAGAAGAACTTTCCGCTCTGGTAGGTAGTTTAAATGAAAACATCAATTTAAAGATACAATTCGAAAACGCTCTCAATGAAGCCGGCGAAAATTTAAAACTCTTAATGGGGTTGTACGATGAAAAGCCTATGCCGCATTTCAAGCCGGTAGACGATTTCCCTGCATTTACTAACTGCATTAAAAAAAGCGATTTTTCAAGCCTTGAAATTTATCTTAATAAAGCGTTTCAAACGCGGCCGGATTTTCTCGCCTGCCAGAAGCGTCTTGAAATCGCCGGTTTTAATCTCGTTTCCGCCGAAGATTCCACAAAACCCGGAATCGATCTTCAAATCGGCGGCGGCTATAACGGAATTTCCGAAGGAACTTCGCAGTCGGAGGCGTTTAAGGCGTTAAACCGTAACATTAGCGGCGCTAATGCGAACGCTTCGCTGGTCTATGAATGGCCGTGCGCCAACAATAAGGCCAAAGGCAGGTTGAAACAGCAAAAAGCGTCTTACGAGCAGCAAGCCGCAAAGGTCGAAACTATGAAAAAACAAATCAGGTCGAGCATGGCGATCGCGCTGTCAAACCTTATTAAATCGGCAGAATCGCTTGAATCGGCAAAAAAATCGGTTGAGGCTTATGAAAAAAGCGTTAATAATGAAGCTAAAAAATACGCCAGAAGAAATAGTTCATCGATAGATTTAATCAGCCTTCAGGACAGGCTGACTATCGCCAGAGCCAACTTAATCGACGCGGCGGGCGCATGCACTAAATCGCTGGCCGCCTTTAAATATGAATTGGGACTGATTAACGGCTTATATTTTACGGATAAAGCGATCACTTTTTCCGAACTTACCAATTTCGACGATATCAAGTAAATTTTTATATTCCCGCGCTTGCCGATTCGCTTTACGGTATCGGTGGCGCGGGCGATTGCCGACTCTATTTTAGAAGCAAAGCCATTAAAAGCACTAATGCGTCTGCTTAAAACGTCGAAAATCCTTAAATGAAAAAAGACATCCGAGGGTCTTTCGTTCTTCGCAATGACCCTCAGTGCCTTTTATGTTATTTTATGCTTTTATTTGCGTTCTATTGAAGTTTTAGAGAGAGCCGGGGATGGTTAAGCGGCTTTCTTCGTCGGCTTCTTAGCCAGCGATTTTATTTTCGCTTCGGGAAGTTCAGTTACCCTCGCTACAGTCGAAATATCTATACCCTCGTCAAGCATCTTTTTAGCCATTTCTTCACGTTCGTCGCTTATTACCATCTTGTCGTAATTACTCAATAACTTTTCCATTTTATTACCTGCCGGGCCCTTTTTAACTTCCGTTACATATCGCTTTTCCATATCCACAGGCAGAGGCATCAGCCAGTTGACGAACTCGAACAGCGACTGGATCTCCGACGCCTTGTAACCGGCGACGAGCAGACGCCTGACTAATCGGACGAAGACGGGTCGATTGCTTTAAACCGCTCATCTCTGGCGGCTGCAAGAAGTTTTTTATCGGAGGCGGCAAAAAGGGAAATCGCTGATTTTTTGAGATAGCCGATGCGAGCTGGATCGCGTCAAGCGTCTTAAGCTGGTAGCGGTCAATAAGGATCTTTGCGGAAACTTCAAGGCCGGAATCGAAGTTCACGACGGTAAAATAATCAAAATCAAAGGACAGCTCTTCGTTCAGTTTTTTATAATCTGGCCGCGCTATCTTTTTTTCCGCGAGCAGACGCCTTAATATTGAACGCGCCTCTATGGAAGTAACGGGGGATACGATTATCTGGCTGGCCGAATCAAAAAGTTTATCTACTTTATCGCTTCCGGCCTCGACCAGATAGCGCTTTATCAAAACGGAAGTATCCATAAAAATTTTCATGAGAGACTTCTTTCCTCTTCAATGTATTTGTCAACCAGGCCTTTTTCCGGCAGGCTCACTTTCCTGATTTTGCGCTTCCATCCCTCTTTTTTTTTCTTGAACGGCAATATTTCCGCGATAGGCTTGCCGTCCTTGATTATCAAGCACTTATTGCCTTTTTCAATATCGCCGATCATGTTCGATAGCGGCTGCGTTAAATCAAATATATTCAGCTGCATTGGTCCTCCTCATCCTTCGCCGCGACATCGCCGGCTTTATGCTCTATCGTTTATATTATACCACAACCCGCCGGGTTTTTCAAGTGCATAACGCATAGTGAGAACGGGGAAACGCGGATGCGGACGAGAGCGGCGGCCCCCACTATGCACTGTCCGCTATGCACTGATCTTTCAGCTTCTCCTTCGCCGTCTTCACCGACGCCGTCAGCAGCTTCATTATCTCCGTCAGATCGCTTATTAAGGAATTTTTTTGCTTGTCATCTGTGTTTGGCCTGGGTGATTTTACTTGAGCGCGGGTGGGGGAATTTTGATGACCCTGATCTGGGGAATTCTGGTGGCCCTATGTGGGGAAATTTGATGGCCACGCTTAGGGAATATTACCCGGCGGCTCGGTGACCGCGAGCATCTTTTTCTGACTACGATGCCTGTCCGAAATTTAGTATTTCCTGCTCTGAAAGCGAAATTTTTCTATGTTCCGCAAATGAAAAAAGACATCCAGAAGGCCTTTTGTTATTCGCAATGACCTCAGATGCCTTTTTATTATTTATATGCTTTTATTTGCGTTCTATTGAAGTTTTAGAGAGAGTCGGAAATGATTAGGCGGCTTTCTTCGTCGGCTTCTTCGCCAGGGATTTTATTTTTGCTTCAGAAAGACCCGTCACCCTGATGATGGTCGAGACTTCTATTCCCTCCTCGAGCATCTTTTTCGCCATTTCTTCTTCGCGTTTTCTCATTCCCATTTTTTCGGCATTGGTCACTATCGGCATACTTTTCGCCTCCTCGGTCTCTTTTATTTCATATACTAATTTTTCTTCTAAATCCATTGGCAGCGTCACTACCCAGTCAATAAACTTATACAGCTGCCGTACATCTTCCTTCGTGTAGCCCTTCCGGTACAGGCTTTTGATCAGCGTAAACTTCCGGAAATATTTCTTCGCGTTATCGTTCTTCGCTTCCATCAGCCGCAGGTAAGTTAGAGTTATTACCGCAAAAGGGTTCTTGCTCTTCTCAAGTTCGGCTATCTTCGGCCTGTAATCAAGCAGCTTTACCATTCCAAACTTCAGCGTCAAACAGGTGTCCGGATATTTTACCTCGTACTTTTCCGGCCGGAACTTTTTATTATCATCCGTCAATATAGCCAGCGTTATTACGTCTTTATGATATCTGTTGAATATGAGATAGTTATATGTGTAAAGCCGCTCCGCAAAATTGCTTTCGACGCTC
>JAKPTH010000259.1 GCA_029571125.1 bacterium | reverse complement strand
AAGCGTGTAGCAGGGGCCAGACAAAATTTTTGAGGGCCGCCTCCTTGCCATCCATGGCATCGGCGGCACTAAGACATCCATGTCTGTCGGGCAAGATGCCGATCTGGAGCCCATGGATGGGCGGGAAGAGCCGAGCACGAGCGGCAAAAATCCCGGAGGGATTTTTGAACGAGTCCCCGAAAAAAATTGTCTGGCGCCCTGCTCCAAACTAACAGCTTATTTTTTAAAGGTTCCTGTTTAAGTTGTAATAGTGACCATATAAAATCTCAAGAGCTGCATCCATGTCTGTCGGGCAAGATGCCGATCTGGAGCCCACGGATGGGCGGGAAGTCTGCCCTAATGCCGCGCCCGCCTGCATCAATCGCTCAAGACAAATCCATATTTTTTGATATTCGTTATTAAAAAACAGCCTCTTAAAATTATACGAACGCAAGAATAATTAAAGATTTTTATATAGTTTTATGTTGATAAAAAAAAATTTATATGTTAAGATAAAATCGAGTAATCAAATTAAACCTTTTTGTTTTTTATTCTTTCTTTATATGATAAATAACGCTTATTACAAAAACATACACTTATTTTTCACCGCGGTTATAATAGCAATAATCGCTGGAGGATTTTATTTTTCCGACGTCGCAGGCAAAAAAACCACCGAAACGCTTAAAGCCAATCTTTTAAACAGGACAAAAGTCCTTTCTTCGCTTATCGACTGTAACGAAATAAAAACTTTAAAAGGCTCGAATGAAGACCTTAGCTCAGAAGTTTACCTTACATACAAAAGGTTGTTTTTTAAAAACTGCAATTCGCAAGACGATATCCGCTATACATACATGATGGGCATTAAAAATGACCGCATCTTTTTTTTCGCCGACAGCGAACCTGATTCCAAAGCCGACCCCACCAAACCGCTGGCCATGCCCGGCGAAACGTATGAGGACCCGCCGCAGGGCCTCAGAGAAGTTTTTGTAAAAGGCCTTGATAATTACACGGTAGGCCCTTATACGGACAGATGGGGCACTTTTTTTTCGGCCATGCTTCCGGTTTTCGATTTAAACGGAAAAGACGTGGTCTGCGTTATAGGAATGGATATGGACGCTTACGATTGGGATTATCAGGTGTTTAAAAGCAAGCTTTCAGTATGGATCCTCGCATTCACTCTAATCATAGCCCTTTTCGCAGTTAACCTCAACATCAAAAATCAGATAGGGAAAAATATAAAAATTCAAAAAAAATTAAATTATCAGCAGGCCGCGCTCAAATTAGCAAAACAGGATAATTCCGACTTTAAAAAAACTCTGGAACGCATAGCCAAATCGGCCGCCGAAACCGTGGCGATAAGCAGGGCCAGCATATGGCGGTTCAACGAAAATTTCAGCGAACTTATATGCGAAGCCCAATACGATTCTCAAAGCGGCGATTTTAAATCGGGAGGCTCGCTGATGGCGCTCGAATATCCCGATTATTTTAAAGCGCTAAACGCCGGCAGACAGATCGCCGCAGCCGCGGCTCGCGAAGACGAAAAAACCAGATGCCTGAGCGAATACCTGATTTCAGAAAATATATTCTCGATTCTCGATACCATGATCTGGCTCCATGGCCGGCCGGCCGGCGTTTTGTGTCTGGAACAGACTAAAACATTCAAATACTGGCAGGAAGAAGATTCCGATTTCGCTCTTACGATTTCAGATTTGCTGTCTCTGGTTTTCGAGGCCCGCGAAAGAGTGCAGGCGGAAAAAGACCTCCAGGATTCCAAAGAATATCTCGAAAAAATAATTAATTCCGTCGCCGACCCTATCTTCGTCAAGGATTCCGTTCACCGCTTCATCCTCGTAAACAACGCTTTCGCAAAACTTCTAAATAAAAATTACTACGAAATAGTCGGCAAGAAAGACAGCGATTTCTTTCCGCCCGATCAGGTTATGGTGTTCGAAACCGTCGACGATCTGGTCCTGGAAACCGGCGGACCTAATATCAACGAAGAACAGCTGACCGACGCTTCCGGTAAACTCAGAAATATTATCACGAAAAAAACGCTTTACACCGATAACGAAGGACGCCGTTACGTGGTAGGCGTTATACGCGACATAACCGAACGCAAGAAAATGGACGAGGAAAGGGCTAAAATGTCTAAAATAGAATCCATAGGTATTCTTGCAGGCGGAATAGCGCACGACTTCAACAATATACTCATGGGAATTCTGGGCAATATTTCACTGGCTAAAAACCGTTGCATCAAAGACCAGAAAACGCACGAAGTTCTCGGCCGGGCGGAAGCGGTCGTACATAAAGCCAGGGGACTTACCGAACAGCTAATAACATTTTCAAAAGGCGGAATGCCCATAAAAAAACTGTGCGCTTTGAACGAAATCGTTAAAAATACATCTCAGTTCACGCTCAGCGGATCAAAAATCAAGCCGTTTTTTAATCTGGACGCGACTATGGATATGGTGCGAATAGACGACGGGCAATTCTCGCAGGTTATAGCCAATATTATCATAAACGCAAGACAGGCTACCGACGATAAAGGCGAAATATATATCGCAACCCAGAACGTAACCACTCATTCCGATACCGAATTTCCTCACAGAACAGGAAGTTACGTCAAACTAAGCATTCAAGACAACGGACCGGGAATAAAACGTGAAAATTTCGCCAAAATATTCGACCCTTATTTCACTACCAAACCCACCGGAAGCGGCCTCGGACTTTTCACTTCGTACTCGATCGTAAACAAACACGGCGGCTACATGAGAGCTATTTCCAATCCGGGCGAAGGCGCTTTATTTGAAATTTACCTGCCTGCCGCGTCGCAAACAGAGGATAAGCCCGAAAGTTTACAAATCGCCACGACTTCCGCCGGAAAGCTTTACAACATTTTAGTGATGGACGACGAAATAGACACTCTCGCCCCAATATGCGATATGTTATCAGAAAACGGAAACGTGGTCACGCTTGTAGAAAACGGCGAAGCCGCCCTGAAACTATATGATGAAAAAATGAAGAAGGGACAAAAATTCGATCTTGTAATAGTCGACCTCGTCATAAGAAACGGGCTGGGAGGAATGGAATTCATAAAAAAACTTCTGGAGCTCGACCCGCGCGCACGCGCTATAATATCGAGCGGCCGCGCCGATGATAAACTGATGACCGACTATAGACAGTACGGATTTTACGGCGCGATAGCCAAGCCTTATAAAGCCGAAGAACTTAACGAGCTTATCGCCGGGGTGTTCACGGAAATCAAATGCTGACGCTCACTCTACACAGAGCTTAAGCCCCGAATCGACATACCATTTTGAATATTTTATCCCGCCGGCGCTCCTGGCGTCACTTGCGCTTACCACGTTGACGATCTCGCCCTCGCGATTGGTAACCGGCGCTAAACCGTTGGCGTTGCTAAATATTTTAACTTCGCCGCTATAGAACGGATCGTCGTATAGCTGCCTTATAAAACGCGGATTCGGCTGCGGTTTAACAAGTTCGGAAAGCTTATGCGGACCCGAACCGTAAACCGTTTTATACTTTATTATGGCGCGTTTGTAGCTTTTTAAAATGAAAATAAGGTCGGCTTCACGTTCCATCTTTGCGGCCGTACTATAAACCGGCATCACGCGCCACGATATAAACATAAAAGCCGCCGCGAAAGTTAAAACCCACACCAGCGCCCCTAGGCCGCGCTCGTTTACCAGCCGGCAGGCCGTATGTTTAATAAAGGCGTCAATAATTTTCATAAGCCACATTTTCACTGTCAACTCCGGGCGCGCCGCTTTTAACGTCGAAAACGTCCCGCTCGTCCGGCTTCGAAGGAATCACCCGCCAGCTTTGATAAGACCCGGTGATAGGATCGATGGGTATGGCGCGTATGAAAGATTTTTCCACAAGCTCGTCTAGCGTTGCCGGATAACGGTTATACGCCGAATAAAATTTATCTATGCTTTCACGCAGTACGAAAAGGTCTTTTTTCAGTGCGGCGTCCCTGGTCTTATTAACGTAATTTGTGGCTGCCGGATAAGCTATATAGCATAAAATAGCTATTATTGATATGGTCATGGTTATTTCTATAAACGTGAAACCCGCCGCAGCAAAAATGCGGCCGTGAGAATATACCGTTTTTTTTACCACTGGCTCACCTTCGAATCGTCAAGAGCGGTATAATCGCTCGAACTTTTAATATCGTAAAGATTTTCGCCGTTGGTTTTTATAGCATCCGGTTCGTCGGTGGAAGATATCGTCCTGAAATCAGAAAGCCCCGTAAACGGATCTACGGGAAGCTTGCGAAGGTATTTTTTTTCCACGAGTTCGTTAAGGCTTTTGGGGTAATGAAGATTATCCATAAGAGCGGGAGAGCTTTCACGCGATTTATCGTAATACTTATCTATGGCCGTTCTCACGATTCTCAAAACCGACTTGAGCTCGAACTCGCGCGCGAGGCGAGAGCCGGTTTCGCCGAGCGCCACGGCCGAAGCGGCTATGATGGATATCACGCTCACGCAGATCATAAGCTCCACGAACGTAAGCGCGCGGCGGCGCGCTGTCGCCCCATCATAGACCCGGCTTGTTTTAAACGTTGAAATTTGCGTGCAGATCATAATTTCATCAACGCCCTGTATTCTATTATAAAATTAAAAAGCATCAGAACGAAGGCAAAAAACAGCGGATAGTGGGCCCGCTCCGAATACATGGTGAACTTGGAAGTGATTATCTCGCTTTTTTCAAGTTTATTTATTATTTCATATATTTCCTTTAGCTTTTTTTCGTCGGTGGCCCTGAAATAAAGCCCGCCTGTCAATTCGGCGATCTCCTGAAGGAGCTTTTCGTCAAGTTTAGGTATCACCAGCGTGCCGTCGTGGTTTCTCATATAAAACTTCTGGCCGTTCTGAATAACCGGTATCGGCGCGCCGTCTTTAGAACCTATTCCGATGGTGTAGATCTTTATTTTCTCGTCGTAGGCGAGTTTGGCGGCGAGCATAGGCTCGATATTGCCGGAGTTGTTTTCACCGTCGGTCAGTAAAATAATTATCCTGGATTTGACCTTGTTTTTTTCTTCCTTATCGCTTTTCGGGTCTTTTGAAGGCCTCGCGTTTTTGAGTTTATAGACGCAGTTCGCTATGGCGTCGCCTATAGCCGTGCCGTCGATAGGCATTTCGCCTATTTTCACCTTTGAAACGCTTTCGCTCATTATTGAAATATCGGTGGACAGAGGCGATAAAGTCATCGAACGCCCGGCGAAAACGACCAGGCCGACCCTGTGCTCGGATAATTTTTTGATGAATTCGCCGGTCAGATCCCTGGCGGCCGTTATACGGTCGGGTTTTAAATCCTCGGCCGACATCGAACCGGAAACGTCGAGCGCTATGAAAATATCGATGCCGAGTTTGGTGGTGTCCTGCTCTTCTTCGCCGAACTGAGGGCGTGCGACGGCAGCTATGAGCGAAACGATAATCAGCGCGCGAAGTATATCGGATAACGCGGCCAGATAAGTTTTATAAGTCCTTCTGGCGGCTTTTTTATATACGCCGATATCTCCGGCGCCGATACCCGTTGCGTGCAAGCGGGAAAGCCAAACCCTGTATGCGAAGACGAGCGCAGGAATAATAAGCAGAAAAAAAGCCGCGGGATATTTGAAAGTGATCATTTAAAATCAGCTCCGCTCGTAATTCTGACGAAATCGAATGCCGAACGAAGAGCCGCCTCGGCGTCCGAAGCGTCGGGCATGAACTTAGCGAACTTCACCAGATCGCATTCGGAAGTTATCGCGTCGAAAGAAGCTGCATGACGGGCCGCAACCCCGCGTTTTTTCATCTCGGCGAGAATTTCGTCGTTGTACAGATCCACGCAGTTGAACTTGAGATAGTCGCCGGTATAAACCCTTATTATATGTGAAAGTTCCATATAAAACCTCTTATATGCGCCTTCTTTTATAAGAACCGATGCTTCCAGCGCGCAAAGCGCTTCGAGCGCGGTTTTTTCCGGCGGAACCGGCGGCGCAAGCGCAGGACGGAAATCTTCGCCAGCTTTTTTAGGGCGCAAAAACAGATACATTAAAGCAAGAAGAAGAGCGGCCGAAGCGAAAAGCCACTGACGGCGGTTCGCCGTTTTAACGAATTCATAATCCATGGGACGCTTTATATCGCGCAGCTCGTCTTCGGCGGTGGCGCGCGAGCCTGAGGCGGCTGAAACTTCGGCCGTTTCCGCCGCACGAGCTATCTGCGGCGCAGCCTGAACCCACGGCGCCGCAAATAAAAAGAATAACGCTAAGAGCAAAAACATATTCAATTTTATAGATATTCTCGCTGTCGTCATAATCCGAACCGCTGATACGCTAAAATTATTTTCCCGCGCCGCTTTCGCGTTTAAAGACGTCGTCGTAAACGACCACGTTGAGCTCCGCGAAGTTTTTCATAATATAGTTCTGAAGGTCGTTTTCGCGTTTTTGAGCCGTCAGAGCGTTCTTTACGGCCTGCTTAACGCTTTCGTAAGGAAGTATGTCGCCTTTTATGAAATTGGAAAGCTTTAAAACGACGAAAGTGCCGTCCGGTTTTACGGCGGGCGCCTTAACTATCTCTCCGGGCCTCGACGCGGAAATTTCACCGGTTATCGCCGATAAATCGGCTTCCACGGCCGCCGATATTTCGTCAAGAGGTGCGAACTGCGTCTGGCGAGACGCGTAAGAAGAAAACTTATTCGCGTCGCCGCCTGAAGATATAGCGACCGCTTCCGTCTTATCGGCAAGGCCGATAAATTCGAATTTGTACTTGTCCGGAGTTCTCATTTCATTTTTGTGAGCGTCATAATAGAGCTTCATAGACATTTCATCGACTTCGGTCTTAGAAAAGACCTCTTCGTTCAAAAGCTTGTCTATCATAAGTTTTTCCCGCGCCAGGTTCAGCTGCCTGGATATTTGCGAATCGCTGTCCAGCCTTTTAGAACGGGCTATTTTGCCCAGCACCTTTCTTACGATAACCTCCTTTAAAAGCCTGGCGCGGTTTTCTGGTTTAGAAATATCCACCTGGCTTTCCGCGAAAAGCGAATCCAGCTCGCTTAAATAATCGGCCATCGTAATGCTGGTTTCGCCGATTCTGGCCACCACCACGGAATTTTCAACGGTGGAAGGCGCGGCCGCCGTTTTATTCTGCTGTACGGCTTTTTCTGCGGCGTTTATGGCGTCGAGGTCGTTGGCGGCCTCGAGGCGGCGCCCCAGCCGGTCTTTGCATTCAATTACGCGCCTTTCGATATCGTTTTTATATTTGGTGGCCGGAAACATAAAAAGGGCCTTTAAATAAAAAGCCATCGCTCTTTCATAATTTCCGATATGCTCGAAGTAAAGGTCGGCAAGATAAATAAGCGTGGATTCAACCTCCGCGGGCGCCACGAGATTGTCGCCGAGATACTTTTCTATGTGCGCCGCGGCTTCTAAATAAAGCTTCTGCGCCGCGAGCTTGCCCGCGAATTCACGGGCGCCCTTTACCTTTAATTCGGCGCGCTCTTCGAGATTATTTATCTGCACGGCGTTATAAACGCACGCGGCAAGGACCGCTATTAAAGATATTATGATTATATTCTGCCTGAAATCGGTATCAGTTTTCACTAATTATTACCTCCGCTGACTATAATAATAAGTCCGACTCTATCGGAAAAACATGGCTTTTTATCTGCCGGCCGCCTCGCGGCGCCTGAAAAATTCCATAATAGGCTTCTGGATAGAATGACCCGTAGAAAGCTGCATGCTGTCTATATTGCATTTTCTGAATATTCTTTTCAGTTCTTCCCTTTTTTTGAGTTTTTCTTCGCCGAGAGCCGTAAGAGTTTTTTTATCGGAAGTATCCACGGTCAGCGCCTCGCCTGTTTCGAGATCGTAAAGATCAACCAGCCCAACGTCTTCGGTAATTATGTCCATATCGTCGTTTAAAACTATCGATATGGTGTCGTGGCGAAGATTGGTGACCGAAAGCATCTTTTCCGCGCGGCCGTTCATGCAGTCGAAATCGGAAACTACGAAAGCGATGCAGCGGTGCTTTATGACGCGGTTCAAAAACGAAAGAGACTCGTAAATATTGGTGCGGCGCGATACCGGCCTGAAAAAAAGAATTTCCCTTAAAAGCCTGAGCGCATGCGTCTTGCCTTTTTTCGGCGGAATGAATTTCTCGACTTTATCGGTGAACATCAAAAGCCCTACCGAATCGCCGGACGAAACCGCCGAAAGAGCTATGGTGGCGCAAAATTCCGCCGCAAGTTCGCGCTTGTTCTGGCCGAGAGATCCGAAAGCCGACGACGCGGAAACGTCTATAAGAAGCATTACGACCAGTTCGCGCTCCTCGCGGTATATCTTCACGTACGGCCGGTTCATGCGCGCGGTGACTTTCCAGTCTATGTTGCGATAGTCGTCGCCGCGGATATACTGCCTTATCCCCTCGAACTCGAGGCCGCGGCCCTTGAAAGCCGACCGGAAATTGCCCGCGAATAGTGAATCCACAAGCTTTTTGCTTTTTATTTCAATTTTTCTTATCTGCGATATTAATTCTTTTGGTATCATATTTTTTATGGAATTTCAACGTTGTCGAGTATGGTTTTGATAATGTCGTCCGTCGTGAGATTTTCCGCTTCGGCCTCATAGGTGAGCATTATGCGGTGCCTCAAGACGTTATACGCTATGGCCTTTATATCTTCCGGCATGACGTATCCGCGGCGCCTTAAAAACGCATGGGCGCGGGAAGCGACTACCAGATAAAGCGAAGCGCGCGGCGAAGCGCCGAAGCGTATGTAGTCTTTTATTGACTTCATATTGAATTTTTCAGGCGAGCGCGTGGCGTTGATAAGATTGACCACGTAAGTTAAAATGTTATCGTCCACGTATATTTTGTCTATGAGCTGCCTTGTAGCCAGAAGCTCTTCGGGCGTCGTAACCGCCTCGATTTTTATATCGGCTTTTATATTTTTTTCTATGGCCATCTTTTTAATTATCTGTTTTTCATCTTCGCCCGACGGATAACCGATTACCACCTTGAACATGAAACGGTCCACCTGCGCTTCCGAAAGCGGATACGTTCCTTCGGTTTCTACCGGATTCTGCGTGGCCATTACTAAAAAAGGCTCCGTTAGCTTAAACGTTTCTTTTTCGATCGTAACCTGGCGCTCTTCCATCGCCTCTAAAGGCGCGCTCTGGACCTTTGCCGGCGACCGGTTTATTTCGTCCGCCAGCAGAAAATTAGTGAATATGGGACCCTTGGATGTTTCAAAATCGCCGTTTTTCTGGTTATATATGCGCGTGCCGATAAGATCGGCGGGCAGGAGGTCCGGAGTGAACTGAATGCGCGCAAACCTGGTTTTAATGGCCGCGGAAAGAGTTTTTATGGCCATCGTTTTAGCGAGCCCGGGCATGCCTTCCAGCAGAATATGACCGTTGGAGAAAAAGCTTATCAGAAGCGAATCCACCAGATGATCCTGGCCTATTATCACCTTGCGTATTTCGGCGGTAATTTTTGAAGTCAGTTCGCTTTTCGCCCTGACCAGCTCCTGAATTTCTTTGATTTCACTGTTCATTGCCTAATTGCCACCTCTTTCAAATAAACGGCTTATATTGCTTAAATTTTTTATGACCGTTTCAACTTCGGCGTCGCTCGGCGTGTGACGGGCGTAATTTACCATATCGCAAAGCGAGAGAATATCGCTTATTTCGGTAATACGCGAGCTCAATCCCGGCAACTTTTCCGCGCGCCCTATAAATTCCTGGTTGGTCAGCTCGCATAAGCCGCAGCCGCCGTCCGCCTGAACGCCCTGTTTTATAATTTTCGGAATCTGAACGAACATGTTTTTATAATCTCCGGCCTTTTTCATGGAAACTATTTTTTGAAAAGCGGCGTTAAAATCGAGTTTCTCTTTTGCCCGGCACGAACGTCCGTCGCTATCCGCGGAGACGGCCTGTAAATTTTTGCCGGCGCCGGCCATATCGGAACCGTCGGAGTATTGCGTTATCCTCAATTTAGATTCGTCGTTTTTTGACGAAGACGCCATGGTTTTCTCCCGCCTGGCGCTCTGCCATATCACGAACCAGATAAGTATGAAGGCGCACACTATTACCGCGGTAATTACTATAAGATGGTTAGATATTACATTGCGTTCCGCCGTGTCTTCCTTTTTGGCGGCAACCGGCGCGGGCGCAGGTTCTTCTTCGTTTTTTTCTGCATTGACCTCGACTTCGATAGGTTCGGTCTGTACGGTGCGCTGAACGCCGGACGCGTCGGCATAAGAAAGCTCGAATCTGCCGATAGTCAGCTTGCCTGTCTTAAGCGGACGCAGAGAGTAGTTATAGCCGGCTTCAATCCTTTGAACTCCGTTGATTATAGACACTTTGTTAAACTGCCGGCGCGCGTCTACCTGAAAGTCTTTAAAATCAGGCTCCTTGGGTTGAACGGCAATGCTGGCGTCCGAAGCGACCGTAACCGTGAGAGTGAGGCTTTCGCCCTCCATAACGCTGGGCTTATCGGTGGAAGCTTCTATCTTATACTCGCCATACGCCGCCGGAACTTCAAAACAGAAAAACGCCGGCAGTGAAAACAATACCAGAAACAGCCAATAACAAACACATTTGCGTTTAATCAGCATTTTTATCACTCTTTTCATTATAAAATTAAATAAAGATGCGCCGTTTTCGTAAGCATGCAATCAGAACCTATATCAATATTTATATCACACCTATTTTATAAAAGTCAATTTTTTTGTTATAAAAATTTTATAAAAAAATCGCAAAAATATTTACATATATAAAAAAATTTGGTATAATTAATTTAGGTAGCGGGTGTATGACCGTTATTAGTTATTTAAGTATTTAATAGCCCATTCACGGCGTCAGGCGGTGTTTAAAGTGAACGATTTAAAGAGGCCTTTTTATAAGGTTTACTTATTAGACGACGATCAGTGCACTCTCGATCTGGTCGAAGCCATGTTAGACGCCGACCCCGATAATTTTTACGAAGTCGTAAAATTCACCAGCTCTCCCGAAGCGCTTAAGGCTATTTTTCTCTCCCCGCCAGATTTTCTAATTTTAGACGTTAACCTGCCCATAATAAACGGTTTTGAAATCTGCCAGAAAGTAAAGGCCAATTGCAATTTAAGCGATGTAACCATAGTTCTGATGACCGCTTATCATTCTAAATACGCATGGTACGACGGGCTTCTGCTTTACCGCGCCGACTCTTACCTGCCCAAGCCTTTTTCATGCGAAACTTTTATAAAGCATATCCACGATATAATCAGTCTCAAACTCAGGCATCTCCCCGGGCACACCAACACGATAATAGCCAGTGTCATTTAACGCCATTCAATTCCCCGCACGCACGATTTTTTCCGAATCAAAATCGTTATATTTCCTTTGACATTCGTTTATTTTTTTGATATCATAGTTAGAATAAACATGTGGTATCGAGCTTTCAGCATCAACCGCATAATGTTTACCGGTGGCAATATGAAAGAAGACAAAAAAAAATATAACGTAATGCTTGTCGACTCCGACGCATGCAGCGCAAGGCTTATAGAAGCCATGCTCTTAAGCGACGAAGAGAGAAATTACGATATCAAAATTTTCTCCAATTCTCCCGCCGCGCTCAAAGAGGCCAAAACTTCTATTCCAGACTTTCTGATACTCGATATCAACATGCCGATCATGAACGGATTCGAAATCTGCCAGAATCTGAAATCCGGCCACGAAACCAAAGATATCTTAATAATGCTCATGACCGCGTATAATTCAAGTTTCGCACAGTACGACGGCCTCGTTACATACCGTGCCGACTGCTATATAGCCAAGCCATTCAGCCGCGAAACCCTCGTCAGAAACATAGAAAACCTTCTGATGATCAAAGAAGGCCGGCTGCCTTTCAACCGCAATAATTTAATTTCAAATTTCATATAGATTTTTAATCAGGGGTGGTATCGTATAATGGAAAAATATATAAAATACAATACGAAAAACAGGATTTCAATCAACAAAAAGGATGGGCGGATTAATTTACGCCCATATTTTATTTTACCGGCGCTGCTTATAGTCCTGTTTTCAGTCATTCCTTCACTTGCGGCCGAAGCTCCGGCGTGGACCTATCTGGTTTTTTTCAACGACCCCGACCATAAAGCGCCGCGCGAAATAAACAGGCTCGAAAATATATGCCAGGGCGATTTTATAAAAATAATAGCCATGCACATGGATGCAAAAAGCGGTTTAAAAACGGCCTACGGCATCTGTCAGGACGCCGACCCCGAAAAAATTTCTTCACCAGTTCTTTCAAGCGCTAAAATAAACGCCGGCGAAGATCCCGTCCGGGCCTTTTACGATTTCGCGGTCAAATACGCAGCCGGCATAAAAGACGGCTCTCTGATGATAACATTTTACGACAGGGATATGGTCATAAACAACAAGATGGCCGAAGATTTTAATCACTGGAAGAACGTAAAAAACATGCGTTCCGCTTTAGAAAAGATAGTCCGCGCAACGGGACGCCCCGTCGATATACTCCATTTCGACGCCAATAATTTTCAATGCCTCGAGTTAATTTACGAGTTTTCCGATTTCGCAGTCAATATAATCGGTTCTGAAGAGCTTATACCCGAATGCGGAACGCCCTACGATTTAATGATTAACCCTATAATAAGCCAGAAGATAACGGCTTCGCAGCGTTTCAGCTTCCTTTTCGTGTCCGGCTGGCACGGCTTCTTTAAGCCGCTCGCCGGAAGCGGAATCAAAGCCACTCTTTCCGCGGTAAAAACCGCCGAACTTCCTATGGTCAGCGAAAAGATGAATATAATGATAGAATCCCTCACGGCCGCGCTTAACGAAAACAAGCACCGCGATATTTTCGTGTCCAGCGTCATAAAAAAAGTGAGACGCTATCTCGACGGCCAGTTCATAGACGCCTTCGACCTCGGAAGGCTTATCAACGAAGAAATTCGCGATCAAAACACCGAAAAGAGCTCGCGTGAATTCCTGGCCTCGCTCACTAACGCCACGATAAAAAATTCGGCCGTAGGCGATCTGGGTAAAATACCGATAACGTACAATTCTTTCGGCATGTCTTTATATATGCCCGTTCCTGCGCCTAAATTCGAAAGCTACGATTCGCTGGCCATCGTAAAGCAAACCGGCTGGAAAGCCTTTCTGGATTATTTTTATTCATTCTCTCTTCAAAGGACATGGTAATTGAAAACGGACACCAGTTCGAATAACCGCTATTTTTCGCAATTCTCCTGCGCCGATTTTCTTAAGGCGCTGGCGGCGCTGGCGGCTTTTTTGGCTTTTACGCATTGCCTCATAGAACCTGCCGATGCCGGAGATAATAAGTTCCTGCTAAATATAACGGAAGTCAAAACCTCTGAATTTCCAAAAATCGACATAAGCCTTTATTTTAGAAACGCCGCGCGCGAATCGCAAAACGGCCTGGCGTCAGGCTGCTTCGTCCTCAACGAAAACCGCGTCGCCCAGAGCGTAAATGTGACTCAAACATCGCAGACTATAAGCGCGGCTGTAATTTTAGATTCCAGCCTCGCCGGCGGAGTGCACGGCGGACTTTCAAAAAAAATAATGGAAACGGCCGCCGGTTATCTCGAAGCGTTAGATAAAATGGCGATTTTCACTTTCTGCACCGAAATGTGCGCCGTGAATTTTACCGGAGACAAACGGCTTCTATCATCCGACGATGCGGCTGGCCAGGCCATAGATTACGCGCGCACGCCGGAAGAGCTGATCGTTTTCGCGGCGGAAAAGCTGTGCGGGCAGATGGGCAAAAAGCATATCATTTACGTTACGGCCGCTTCGTGTTTTATTAACGATGCGGTGCTGGAAAATATTAAAGCTATAGACGAGCCGGACAGACCGGCCATAAGCTTTTTGAAAATCAACATGCCAAATGAAATTATCTCCAGCGGAGTTTTCGGCGGCATAGCGTCGTCGATATCCTCGGCTACCGGAGGATGTTATCGAGAAGTCCCTTTCAAAGATGCGGAAACCGGAATATGCTCTATCATGGATATCATAAAAAGCAACTACCGCCTGGATTACATTTCCAGCCAGCCTTATTCCAACGGCCGCAAAAGGCTTTTAAACCTCAACGTCAGCTATCTCGACTCCGTCACCAGCGCCGACTCTGAATACAGCATAAATTTCAACCTGCCCGAGCTCGATTTCGGCGCCGGAAACAACCCAGTTTATTACCAGGAAATAGATCCGGCCGCACTGGAACGCTGCGCCGAATTGGGGCTTACGCTATCGGCCAACGTCAAATTTATAAACGGCCGCGCCTCTTCTTCAGAATCCTTAGCGAACATAGGTTTCGGCGCATTCCGCGTGAACGGCAGGCCGGAAGAACTCAGCCACTGCATCCTGACGGTAGATAACCTCTTCAACGTTTGCGCGGCCAAATATAAATTCAGCGGCTCTTTGAGCGCAGAATATTTAAAATCCATGCAGCTTTACCGTGATCCGAAAGAAAAGCTGGAGCTCGACTATAAAGAAAAGCTTTTTATAAAATCCTCGGCCGGCAACCAAACCGTTAAAAAAGCCGGCATTTATTGGTCGCCTTCCTTCCGAGAAGATAAATATAATCAGTGGGTCCGCGTTTTCATGTCGTTTATTCCGGAACGTATGGTGACCGACGGCTCTTTACGATACGCGATTTACTTATGCGGCCAATCGGCCGACGGAATGGAGCACGAAATATCCTTCGACGGAGCGCAGCTTCAATACGGCCTTATACCGACCGTGTTCACTGAAAACAAGACTATTTACCTGGGGCCCGAAGACTTAAAAAAACCTATGATCCAGCCGCTGAATCCGCGGCTGGAATATCAGATGAAATAAGAACGGCATAAAATCCAAACGGCGACAAAACGTTTGTCAAGGCGCGCTTCTCGCGCTAGGCCAGGCCTTCTAGAAGTTTTTGGTGATTCGCCGTTTCG
>JAKPTH010000252.1 GCA_029571125.1 bacterium | reverse complement strand
ACCGAGTCCGCGACTTTTTGGATATCTACGGAGCCTATGGGCATATTTCTAACGTATTCGTATGCCTGGAGTCTGGGTTTAACTTCTAAGATATACACGGCGATTATGACCAGAAGGCCTGTAATGAAAATCGCGATTTTTTTCTTCATATCACATACCGTCCGGCCTTAATTTTTGGCGTATAGCAATATCAGTTGTCCGGGCCTTAAATTATATTCGAAGTTTCTGTTAACGGATTCGAGCGTGTAAAGCGGAGAAATGTCGATAACTTCGCCGGCGGAGCCTATGGCGGCGTTTATATCGCTGAACTGCACGAACTGATGGTTATGAACGTCTTTATTGACTATGCAAAGGATGCGTTCGGAGGAATCGAACGATATTTTTCTGAAGCAGAAAACGTTCATCCAGTTAGGCTGATCGACCACCTGAAGTTCGCATTCTTCGTTCAAGATTTTGTAACGGTTTTTGATATCGTTTATTTTCTTGAAGAATCCGCTTATGTCTATGCCTGTGTTTTCCCAATCCGACGGCATGGTTGTAACTACGTTCATGCCTTTTTTGAAGCCGAATTCGAGTCCGCAGGGGACCATAAGGCCGCTGGCGAAGAATGAAACGAACTGGCAGCGCTGGTAGATGGCGTCCATATTGCCGTTCAACTCGGTGAAGAGCCTTGGAGTATCGTGCGATTCGGCGAAGCCTATAGAGGGGACGCCGCGTACTTTTTCGAAAGAGTCTTTATATTGTTTGATGAGCCACGGTTCGTTGAAGTTCCAGTATTTGGAGCTGTTGAATGTATAGTCGAAGCCGGATTCGGCGAGGACGATGGCGTCTTCAATAGTGCAGCCGAGGCTTTCGGCTATGAATAAAGTCCGGGGATATTTATCTTTGGCATGGCGGGTTAAAAACTTCCACAGTTTAGATGGCACCTGGTATGCTGCGTCGCATCTGAACCCGTCGAAACCGAGGTCCAGGTGGTACATTACGAGTTTACGCCAGAATTCGTAAAGTCCGTCGATATCTTTTGAGTCGGAGTTGTCAATTTCGGCGAGATCGCCCCAGACGACCATTTTACCGTCGTGCATGGCGCCGGGGTTTTTTATCTTGCCTTCGGCGTTTTTTAGATACCAGTCCGGGTGTTCTTTAGTTAGCGGCGAATCGATGGCCGTGTGGTTTATTACCAGGTCCATTATGACTTTCAGGTTGAGTTTATGCGCTTCGTCTATAAAGCGTTTAAGCTGTTCTACCGGCTTTAATTTTGAAGAGCCGTCGATAAAAAGGTCATTAAAACGGTAGTAGTCGGAAGGGCTGTAAAGTGAGCCGGAAAATCCCGCATAATGAAAAGGGTTTATATAAACGGAGTTGAAGTTCATGGCCGCGATGCGGGGCAGGTGTTTCGTCCACTCGGTCATATTGCCGGCGAGGCGAGGAAAAAGGTTATATAACCTAAGTTTTTCGCCGCTAAGATTTTCGTTTTTTATATACATTGCCGCCTCCGAATTTTATAAAATTAATCAGTATATTATACTTTGAATTATCTTTAATTTCAATTAAAATTTATGAGTAAAATTATTGTTTTGAACGGGTGGTTTTGGGCCTGCTCAGACAAATTTTAAAAATTAAAATAACTTACATCATACAATGCCACAAAACTATGCATTTTTCGATAACATTCCAATCATTACCTTGGCCTTTTAACTTTTACTTTAAACAAACCAAATTTGTTTTATTAGCCGCGCTGACCGCTTTTACATATAATTCAGCATCCGTCGTAAATTGTCC
>JAKPTH010000249.1 GCA_029571125.1 bacterium | reverse complement strand
AAAAATCAAATAAAACCAGAACATCCACACTCCGAGTCTCATTTTGTAAGGCGTCGCGGGATCATGTTTCGAAGCCGCCGCAGGTTCATGAAGCATAACTACTACCTCCGATAATATGATATATTTGGATATGATTAAATCGGTGAAATTTGAAGTATTATAATTATATTCCATGCAATACACAACACCTATTTACTACTTATAAATCTTGTAAGTAGTAAATAAATAAAGCTTTAATAAAATAAGAGATTACGGACTTTGAACCGTTACGGCTTAAAACGTCCGTTTGAAAAGGCGCTTGTCAGAAGCTTGCGAACCATCTTCTCCAGAAAGGTTCGTGCGCCAGCTCTACCGGATTATCGAAGACGGTAAAGGCGCGGCCTTTTTCGAGGACGCCGAACCCCTTCCAGCTTTCCGCGAGGCCCTGAAAGAAAGTGCCGCCTTCTTTTCTGGCGAACCATTTGTGGTGATGGCCGAATATCCAGAGCTCGGGCTCGTATCGCCTGATAATTTCAGCGCTTCTGGCTATTCCGGGCGGGCCGTAGAATTCCAGCCCCGGCGTGTTGGGAACGCCTATCGCGGAGGGACAGTCGTGCGACAGAATTATCTTCACGGATCCCGGCGGGTGGGAAAGGCATCGCTCTATATCGCCGTCGCTTATTTCAGAATGCATAGGGGTATTCATAAGGTCCATATATCTGGCCCCGCCGAGGCATAAAAAAGAGTGCCCGTCGACGTTCTGCACGGCGCCGCGGGCGAAGTGGGTAAAAAATTCGCCGTATTTTTTCATAAGGCCTTCGAATGCGCTAAAATCCTCGTGATTGCCTTCGATAAAATAAAGCGGCCTTTTAAACCTCTTTTTATCGCGGATGAAAAAACGCCTGAGGTTGACTTCGAAAAGCCCGAAATCACCAAGCACTATTACCGAAGACACTTCCTTTTCAAGGCGCCTTTCGGCGAAATCTATCTGTTCGTTGACGACCTGAAACTGGCCGTGAACGTCGCTGATGATAAGGATCATAGTCTCTCGCTCATCCCGGTGAAATCGTAACTGAGACGCACCTGAAAGTGTTTGATCTGCGCGAATATTTCTTTGAGCATCTTCTGGTCTATAGACGTGAGCGAATAGGGATCGACGCCGTTGTCGGCGGCCCCGGTATCGGCGTACTTTCTTACCTGGTTCAGCAGCCGCAGGTGCATAAGATAAGAATACGCCTGCGCCATTTCATCGTAGCTGGCCTCCTTGAGAACGCCTTTTTCCTGGAGAGCGGCGAGGCGGTCGGGAGTGTTCGTTTCGCTAAGAGCCGAACGAAGCGCGTATATCCTGGCGAAATCAACGATAAATGTCATTACGGCCTTGATATCTATTTCGGAGCCTTTAGAGCCGTCATGGGTAAAATTTCCAAAAAGCCCTATGGGCGGTTCGAACCTGAGAACATCCCTTGCAAGCAGGAAAAAAAATCCGGGAGTGCTTTCCAGATTTTCACGAAGCGACGCGCGCAGCTCGTCGGCGAATCCAATTTCGCCCCAGGCGCCTCGAAAATCAAAAAATATTTTCGTTTTCAAAAGCTCTTCTGAACCGGCTTTAGTTATCCATTCGGCGAAGTAGTTCTTCCATACCGACATAGGCTGGCACCACTTTGGATTTTTAGCCATAATGCCGCCGGCGCAGCTCGAATAACCGGCTTCTTCAAGCCAGCCGCAGACGAGCCTGCCCAGGCCGCCGAAATATTCGTCCGCGGCCGCCCGCTCTTCCGCGGGAACGTCCTGGTACAAAATCGCGTTGTCCTGATCGGTTTTCAAAGTCTGCTCGAAACGCCCTTCGCTTCCCATGACCAGAAAGACGAAAGGCGCCGGCGCTTTGCCGAGCTTTTCCAGCGCGAAAGAAATAAGCCTTTCAAGCACGGCGTCCGCCGACTGGGTTATAAAATGATTTACGTTGAAGGCTTTCACGCCGTTTAAAACGAGTATCCTGACAAGCTCCGCAAGCCTGCGGCTGAGTTTTTGAACGTCCCCGGGCGAAGAAGCCATGGCGATTTCCCGTAAAAACACCGCCGGCGAATAATTCTGGACCATGAGCAGCCTGTCTTTATCAAGGACTCCGGCCTTCGCGCCGTCGGGAAAGGTTATAAGCAGAGGGCGGAACGAGTTTCTTTCGAGGACGCGGGCCGCCTCGAAAGCCATGGTCGAAGATTTCACGGCCGCCGGGGGAGCCAGGCTTCCAAATTCGCTTATGGGCATGCCTTTCACGAAAAGGTCCATGAATTTTTCGTCAAAAATGTCTTCGTAGCTCAATATGCCCGAAACGGATCCGTCGGCCCTTTTTATTATCGCCGACCGGCGGCCGTATTCGCGCATCTTTTTAACCGCCGCGGCGCAGGATTCGCTTTCCGAAAAAGAAAGGGGCTCCTTTTCGCAAATCGACCCCACCGGCTGGCTGAAATTCATAAAAGCGCTCTGAAGGTCGTTGATGACCTTTTCCTGGACGATATCTTTCATTCTGCTGCGGCTTATGTCGGTCGCTATCGCGATAAAGCCGCGCCTGTTCTGGACGTCGATTCCGGCTATCGAAAGCATAACGCCGATTTCAGCGCCGTCCCTGGTTTTAAGCCGCGAAGCATAGCGCCGCGGGGCGGTTTCGCCGTTTACCAGCTTTTTATAATAAGGGCCTCCGGCGGATATTTCTTCTTCGGTAGCAACTATAACGTCGTCTACGGCGAGCTTCGCAAACTCCTCGGCTTCGTACCCCAGCCTCTGAAGGATATTCTGGTTGGCAAAAAGCCTTTCGCCCGAAATGGCCATAATTATTCCTTCGCCGGCAGACTCGACCAGCATGCGGTATTTTTCTTCAGACGCCCTCAGGGCGGCTTCGGATTTGACGCGGCCGTACTCGGCCCTGAAATGCTCTATCAGAAGATAAAACAATATAAAAGCCGCGCTTACGATTATCGCCAGCGAAACCAATACGATGTTACGGCGCAGGTTTTTTATTTCGGTTTCAACGTCGTCGAGATACACTCCCGTGCCTATAATCCAGCCCCACGGCGCAAATACCTTGACGTATGAAAGCTTGGGCACGATGCGCGCGGCGTCGTCTTTTCGCTGCCACATATAATCCACGTAGCCCGCGCCGCCGCGTTTAACGAGTTCCGTCATTTCGACGAAGAGGCGCTTGCCCCGGGGATCCTTGAAATCGGAAAGATTTTGGCCGTTAAGGTCGGTGCGGTATGGATGGATGACCATGACGGGGCCGGTGTCGTGTATCCAGAAATAATCCTTCATTTCGCTTCCGTAATGAAGATTCTGTATTTGCGATATTACCGCTTTCTGCGCTTCGGCGCGGGAAATGATTCCGGAACGCTCGTCGTTTTCGAACTTCGCCAGAATATTCCACGCGGAATTAGTCAGCTCGCGTATCATTTCCCTTTTCTGCCCGAGAATGCTGCGTTCGAAAGAGGGAACTATGATGCCGAAAACCGACGCCGAAAAAAGTATTATTATGATTATGGTAGGCAGAACGCCTCGTATGAAAAGGCTTTTATACAATCAAATCAACCGCCGGCAAAAATATCCGAGTAGAATAACGCACGTATCATTAAAACAATAGAAACGTCAAAAGGAGTCAAAAATGATATTACATGAATAAACGGTTTTTGTCAATCATAAAAATATGGCGAAAAATCGATAAACTTATAATTCTTGACAATAACTCTCGTTTAAAATATAATTGCTCGTTAAATTGAAGGAAAAACATCGAATATAAAAGAAAGAAGGGATTTACATTTTAAGATTTTTTTCTATCGCGCTTATCGCCGCGGCGGTTATCGCGTTCCAGCTTTTATCGCCCTCCGATTCGCATGCCGGCCCCGGAGCCGGCTTCGTCAAACTCGACCTGCTGCCTGAAACTCTCGACCCTTTCGACAAATATTTCAATTTTTTTCACGTGCGTTATATGAGGCCCGGAGAGCCTTTGGAAATACCCTCTTCCCGCTTCGCGCAGCTCTGCGGCAGCAGGCCGGGAAACGTCTCAAGGCCCGTAAAAAGGCTGAAAATAACCACCGGCAAATCCGACGGCGGCAAGTGGAGCTCGTTCTTCGATCCGTTTTATAATGAAAAAACCGTTATTTGCGATTACGACCGACCGCAGAGGCTTATAAAAGCCGCAACACAGAAGGGCATTTCGATTACAGCTACGATTCTTCTGAAAACCTCGTAAAAATAAGCTGCTATATAAAAGGAGAAAAAAAGCCTTATTACAGGTTCGAATATTTTTATAACGAAAAAGGAAATATTTCCCGTATGGACTGGTTCAACTGGAACGGCGAGCTCGAAATGTACTACGAATACTTTTACGACGGCAGGGGAAACTGCGTTAAAGTAAAATGTCCGCCATACCTGCTCGCCGACCGGGAAACCGCAATCCTCGAAAACACTTTCAAATACGACGATTTTAACCGCGTCACCGATATCGTTTATTTCAACTGGCTCAAAGTCGACAATTCACGGCCCGACTCTCTTATACGCTGCGTCTACGGAGAAGCCGGACTTTTAAAAGAGATCGAAATCGAACCCGCGCTATTGAATCCCGGAAAAAAATACTCGTTTAAATATTCATACGATTTTTTTTAAGGCACGGCAGGCGCGAATTAAAAAAACAGCTTCGTCCTGCGGTATATGGCCGCCGAAATATAGCTTACGACGAGGGCCGTAAGCATTCCGCTCACGGTAAAAAGTGAAGCTCCCAGATAAAATATCTTATCCAGCGGAAGCGGCTGGCTTAAGTAATAGTTATTCATCATATAAAGGTACGGCAGGCCGGTTGCATAAATTACCACCTGGCCGGATACGACCGCTATGAATATGTTTTTAAAAGAAGCTTACTTCAATATTTCAAAAATGCGGCCTATAGTATAGGCGGCGAACACGAAGCCTACCAAGAACCCGAATGAAGGCTGAAAAACGTATGTAAGCCCGCCGCCTTTGGCGAAGACCGGAATCCCCGAAAGTCCCGTGAAAATATAGACAAGCTGAGAAAGCGCGCCGTAATAAGGGCCAAGAAGAATTGCCGCGAAAGAAACGAACATAACCTGCATCGTGACCGGAACGAAGGGAATAGGGATTTTGATAAAGGCCCCTACGGCCGTCAGCGCTGCAAAAAGCGCCGACAATATTAACATTTTAGTTTTCGATCTTTTCATTTTAAAAACCTTCATTATTGTGTCAGCTATTTTTTACACAATTTTACCACATTAAAAATCCTTAAGCAACAAATATTTAACGGTTTTGCGGGCGCCTGAAAGCCTTCCGGGAAAGCGCTTTTTAACAGGCGCCTTCCCGGAAGGAAGTGATTCATGACTTATACGCCCTTTTCCGGGCGGGTCTTTGATAAATTTTATTTCAGCGTTTTGCGGCCGTTCCGCGAATGAATCCAAGCATATCTTCGATCAGCGAATAAACCACCGGCACCACAACCAGAGTCAATATAGTAGAGGTTATCAACCCGCCTATAACGCATATCGCCATCGGGCTTTGCATTTCCGACCCCGAGCCTTTCGCGAGCGCTATCGGCAGCATGCCGAAAACCATTGCGGCCGTAGTCATCAATATTGGCCTCAACCTGGTCGGGCCGGCTTTGATTATCGCGTCGTACAGGGTAAAGCCTCTGTCGCGTAACGTCGCGGTATAATCCACCAGAAGGATTGCGTTTTTAGCCACGAGCCCCATGAGCATTATCATGCCTATCAAGCTGATTATGCTCAGCTCTTTTCCGAAAAGCAAAAGCCCGCCTATCGCGCCTATCATCGAAAGCGGAAGCGAAATCATTATAGTGAAAGGGTGTATGAAGCTTTCGAACTGCGACGCGATGATCATGTACATGAGAACTACGCCGAGGCCCATAGCGAAAAATATCGACCGGAAAGATTCCTGCATCTTTTCGAGTTTTCCTATCAATACCAGCGAATATCCGGGCTTCACGTTCATTTTTTTCATTATGTCGTTGACTTTTTTAAGGCCTTCGCCGGACGATATCCCCTGCAAATTAGAATAAAACGATATCTGCCTCTGGCGGTTGGTGCGCGCGATCATCGACGGGCCGCTTTCTTCGGTTATCGTTACCAGGTTTTTAAGATCCACCATGGAGCCCGACTGCGACCTTACGAAGTAATTTTCTATATTCGCGAGGTCGTTTCTTTCGTTCAGCTCGAGCCTCAGGTTTATATCGTACTGGTTGCCGCCGTCTTTGAATTTAGAAACTTTTTCTCCGCCGACCATAGTCCTTATCGCCGAAGCCAGCGAGGCTATCGGAACGTAGAGGCGCGTCGCCGCGTTTCTGTTTATATAAACCCTGGCTTCGGGTTTTCCGGCTTTGTAATCGGTGTCGATATCGACGAACCCGCCGTCTTTTTTCATTTCATCTATCATCTGCCTGGAATATTGCTCCAGCTGCTTGAGGTCGGGCCCGGCGATGCCGAACTGCATGACGGCCTGGCGGCCGCTGCCCATGCTGATATCCGCGGCTTCCTCTACAGACACCATTACGCCTTTGACGCCTTTGAATTTTTCGCGGCATTCGGCCATGATCTGGAACTGATCGGC
>JAKPTH010000242.1 GCA_029571125.1 bacterium | reverse complement strand
AATGATTATGCCCGGCGATAACGTATCGATCGGCGTAGAACTCATTATGCCTATCGCTATGGAAAAAGAGCTTCGCTTCGCTATCCGCGAAGGCGGCAGAACCGTCGGCGCAGGCATCGTTTCAGAAGTTATCGACTAATTACCTTTTATAAAGCCGCGGCCGGTGAACATCCGGCCTGGCGGCCCAGACTGCGAAAGCGTGTATTAAGGAGGAAAAATTAACTAATGGCTACAAATAAAATAAGAATACTTTTAAAAACCTACGATCATAAAATATTGGACCAGTCAGTTCAGAAGATAGTCAACACGGTTAAAAAAACCGGCGCCAAAATTTCCGGTCCCATACCGTTACCGACAGAAATAAACAAGTTCTGCGTTCTCCGCTCGCCGCATGTCGATAAAGATTCGCGCGAACAGTTCGAAATGAGAACTCACAAACGTTTGATCGACATTCACGATCCGTCGCCGGACACAGTTGAATCTTTACAGAAGATCGACCTTCCTTCAGGCGTGAATATCGAAGTTAAGCTTTAATAGCGGAGGTGTAGAAAGAGATGAAAACTTTAGGACTTTTAGGAAGAAAACTTGGCATGACAACTATATTTGACGCTGCGGGAAACAGCATACCGGTAACGGTTCTGGCCCTCGGCCCCTGCTTCGTCGTACAGAAAAAAACCGTCGCTACAGACGGCTACAACGCCATACAGATCGGTTTCGAAAAAGCTAAAGCGAGATTCGAACGCCGCCGCGTTAACGGCAAGGTAGTCAAGAAAATGGTATTCCCCAACAAACCTCTGGCGGGCCATTTCAAAAAAGCCAACCTTGACGCTATGCAGAATCTTATCGAATTCCGCGTCGAAGATATCGACAAATATCAGGTAGGACAGGAATTAAAAGTCGACCAGATATTCGGCGAAAACGTCCGCGTCGACGTTATGGGCGTTTCTAAAGGCCGCGGCTTCGCCGGCGGCGTAAAAAGATGGCATTGGAGAGGCGGCCCGGAAACCCACGGCTCGATGTTCCATAGAGCGGTCGGTTCCATAGGCGCTTCGTCGGCACCTTCACGCGTTTATAAAAACCAGAGCATGCCTGGAAGAATGGGCGGCAAAAAAGTTACCGTGCAGAATATTAAAGTGGTAAAAGTTGACGCCGAGAAAAACATGCTTTTAGTCAACGGCGCGGTGCCGGGAGCAAAAGGCGGCCTTATAGTTTGCAAACAGGCTGTTTTAGCGCAGTAATACGAGCTTTAGAAGGAGGATTCAAATAACATGCCTACGTTAGATGTTTTTAATATAGAAGGAAAGAAAATAGATAAGGTTGAAGTTTCAGACAGCGTTTTCAACGTGGAACTTCATAAAAACGCCATCTCGGATTGCGTTATACAGGAACAGGCCAACAAAAGACAGGGTAACGCTAAAGCTAAAGACCGTTCGGAAGTTTCCGGCGGCGGCAGAAGGCCCTGGCGTCAGAAAGGCACCGCCCGCGCCCGTCACAGCTCGAACCGTTCGCCTTTATGGAGACACGGCGGCGTTACGTTCGGTCCCGAACTTCGCTCGTACTATTACAGCGTTCCTAAGAAAGTAAAAAGACTGGCTATGCGTTCGGTTTTATCAGACAAAGTCCGCGAAGGCGCAGTTTGCGTTGTAGACGCGTTCAACCCCAAAGAATTCAAAACCAAAAACATGGCTCAGATTCTCGTAAACCTTAAAATTAACGACGTTAAGTCGGTAAAACCGGCCAACGATGAAAAACTGTCCAAAAACAAAATAGAAAAACTCGCGATGAAAAGAGTTTTAGTAGTCACCCGCGAATCGGAAGAAAAAGTTTACCGTTCGTTCAGAAATATCGAAAAAGTTACCGTGCTTCCTTCGAATTCGATATCGGTATATCCGCTTGCATGGGCCGAAAGACTCGTTATCACGAAAGACGCTCTTTTAAAAATTGAGGAGGTGTTAAAGTAAGATGGAAAGACTCTCAAGCGACATAATACTTTATCCTGTAGTATCAGAAAAAAGCGTTATGGGCAAAGAATTTAACAAATATTCTTTTAAAGTGCTCAGAGACGCTAACAAGATCGAAATCAAAAAAGCGGTCGAAGAACTTTTTAAAGTAAAAGTAGAACGCGTTAACACTATGAAATGCCATCCGAAAGTAAAGCGCATGGGCGCCCACGCCGGCTACACCTCAGAATGGAAAAAAGCGATAGTAACCCTTAAAGAGGGCGAAAAGATAGCATTCTTCGAAGGCATGTAAGAATTTCATTTTAAGGTTTTATAGAAATTAAGGAGGAAATAATGGCTCTTAAAAGCTTTAAACCAATTACGCCCGGAGTTCGTTTCAAAACGGTAGC
>JAKPTH010000240.1 GCA_029571125.1 bacterium | reverse complement strand
ATAAAATAACCTTGACATAACGCTTTTTAAGTAGTATAATTTATGCATAGCAATTAAAAATAACTTATAATAATATCAATCCATAAACTTCAAACGGAGGAACTGAACATGAAAAAAAATACCGTTAATCTTTTTTTATCTTTGCTGATCGTTCTCGTTTTCGCTTCTTCGGCTCTGGCTTCGTCGTTCGTTACATTCACGGCGGATTCGCTCTATAACGCCAAAAATTATGCCGAAGCTTTAAAGCATTACTCGAACATAGCTTCAAAATATTATAACGAAGCGGCACGCCCCGAAAACGTAAATTATCTTTTCGGCTATGAAAGCGTAAAAAAGGCCGTCATCAACAAATCCGTAAACTCGGCCAAAGTGGCGCTTTATAGTTTTTATATGCAGGCGCTTTGCAACATCAATATTAAAAATTACGCGGGCGCCGTAAATTCGGTAAACGGAGCTCTCGCATGCTTTAATATCCAGAAAATGCTCACTCCCAAGTCTCTTACCGGCGCAAAAACCCCGGAAATGGTTTTAATCAGCCAGCCCCTTCATGTAATAAACGATTACAGCGCCAAAATCAACGCGCTGCCCATATCGGTTGCGGACGTATTAAGAATACTGCAGGCAACCGCCCGCGAAAGAAATTCAGTTTACGCCGTTCTGGCTAATACCCCGCAGGGCCAGACATACAACGAACTTCTCGCAAGATACAACGCGCTTATAGCTTCGGAAAAAGCTTATGTGGATTTATCGGTAAATATAGTTTCGCGCGATCTCGACGCTCAAAACCTCTCTTCTTTCGAAGCACTCGTCAACCACATGAAAGCTTTCAAGCCAATAGACAAATCGGTCACTTCCACCCTCGAAGCATCGGATAAGATAATCGCTAAAATGACCGCCCTTGCTTTATCGCTGCAGGGCTCTAACGTATCGCTGGCCACTTATTATTCCACCGCGATGCAAAAACTGATATCGGTAAACGCTTACATCAAAGGCTATCTCGCCACCAGCGGCGCAAGATAATACTCTGCCGGACGTTTCCCGAATAAATTAAAATAAAAATTCAAAGGCATAATCTTCAGAACCCCCGCCGGATAAGCGGGGGTTCTGACAAATATGAAAAAAGGCATTTCTGCTCATGGCTGATAAATTCTGTTCAAATTGCAAATCGGCGGCGGTATCCGACGAATCGTTATTCTGCCATAAATGCGGCGCGAGGCTGGCCGAGAACGCTCCGGACGGCGCTGCTCATCTTTCAGAAGTTCCGTCCGCAGACCATTTAGAAGATACTTCCGCTATTTCGCAAGGCGGCGCTTCACAATCCCCCCGGCAGCCGGCCGGAGAAGAGGTCCGAAGCATGCCGGTTCAAGCCGATTCCGGAGACTTTTTTTCGGATTTTCAGGCCGGTTATTACAGGCTCTCTTACACATCGTCGGTGCTTATAATGATCGGCGCAGTCATCTATATCGTTTCACCCCTGGACGTCATTTCAAACGCTCCTCTTATCAGCTGGGTCGACGATCTGCTGATTTTTTGCTGCGCGCTCATAAATTTGCTTCATTGCGGAATCGACATTTCAAAGCATTCCGAAAACGTAACTTTTCAGAGAATAAAATTAATCACGGTATCGCTTTCGACAGCCGTGATATTTTTCATGTGGTTTTGCGTGAATATAGTTTTGATACTTTTTCAGAAACGCTAAAAGCTTATCAATTCGTTAAATACGCTTATGGCGAAATGGTCGGTCATGCAAGCCATAAAATCTATTACCGCTCTTATATAATCTTTTTCGCAGCTAAGATTATAAAGGATTTTATTTTTCAGCTTGTTTTCTCTTCTATATGCCTCGTCGGAATTTGAATACTTCAGTATCCACTCTTCGAAAGATTTTACCAGAAGAGGCGTCTGACGTGAATTTTTCTGTATCTCGGCGAGCGTTTTACCCGCCTTGTAAAAATCTTTTAACGCCGTAAAAATAGAATTTAAAACCAGATCCGCATATTTGATATAATTTGCAAGGCGCTTGTGAAAATATATATTTTTATAATTAAACTGCTTGACCCTGTTTATCAATTCCAGGTACCTCGGCGAAAAGCGTATGCCTTTATCCGGCGCGCTGGAACGGCAAAGATCCATTATAAAATCGTGCATCAAAACGGTATTGTTTAACTCTCTCACTTCGGCCTTCTTGCCCAGTGAATCCTTGAGTATATGCCCGAGTTCGCTCAATTGCGATTTCGTGAGTATGTTAAGCGTCAGCGCGTCTTCGATATCGCGGCCCAGATATGAAATTTTATCTGATATCTTCACCACGCAGCCTTCCCACGTATACGGCTGATAGCGGCCGGGGCTGTCTATCGTTTCAAGTTCGACAGCTTCTTCGCGCGCGAATATTGCGTTTTCATCCACTTCGCCGCAGTGCGATATGATTCCGTCGCGCACCGCGTACGTCAGGTTGAGGTTTTTTTCGAATCCCCTGGGGTCTTTAAGCGTTTCAAGGCAGTCGATGGCGTAAAGCCCGTTTTTTTCGTGCCAGAAGCTTTGATCCAGGTATTTTTTAGCTATAGCTGCTATAATATGCTCGCCGGAATGGCCGAAAGGAGGATGCCCAAGGTCGTGGCCGGTGGCGATGGCAGACGCCAGAGACGTGTTAAGCCCGAGAAACGCCGAAATAGTCTGGCTGACCGAAGCCACGTGATTGACGTGTTCGATGCGGGTGCATATATGGTCGTTTCTGGTCGCCGAAAAGACCTGGGTTTTGTGTTTTAACCTCCTGTATGCCGTACAGTGGAGAATTCTAGTATAATCGCGGGAGAACTCGTCGCGCACTTCATTGAAACGGGAATATAACTTTTCGCTTCTGGCGGAAGCCTGATTCCATTTAGGGCTTGCGGGGCTTACAGCCACGCTTTTAAATTTATCTTTCTGCATAACTTTTAAAACAAACCTTCTTTTTTCAATTCCTCTATAAATTTATTATATTCGCCTTGCAGCGAGGCAACCAGTTCCGGCGCAGATTCATCTATTTTTCCATGCGCGGCCGATTTTTCAAGACGGTATAAAACGTCGGCTATGGTTTCCGCCCCGACCCCTCGCGCGGTGCTTTTCATTGAATGCGAATAAAACTTGAGTTTTTCCGGATCGTTAGCTTCCATGGATCTTTGTATATTTTCGATGTTCTGAGGGGAATATTTCATAAACAGCTCCAGCGAGTCCTTTATCAGTTCGTCGATTCCGCTCATATTTTCAAAAAGCTTTTTTTTATTGAACACTAAAAGCTCGCCGGCAGCCGCCGGGCCGTCTTTTATCTTAACCCTGTCGCTTACGGCGAATTCATTGGCTTTTATAACCTTTTCGATAACGCGTTCAAGTTCGTTTATATCGATAGGTTTGCTCAAAAAGCCGTTCATCCCGATCTGCCTGCAGAGCTCCAAATCCTCCCGGGTGGCGCTGGCCGTAACGGCTATGACCGGAACGTCGAGGCCCATTTCCCTTATTTTCGTTGCGGTTTTAAAACCGTCCATGACGGGCATCTGAAGGTCTAAAAGTACGACGTCGTAACGTCCGTTTTCAAGTAATTTAATCGCTTCGGCCCCATTTTCGGCCACCTGCACTCTATGGCCGGCGAATCTTACGATTTTTTTTATCAGGATGATATTCATGTAATTGTCTTCTACCAGAAGAATATCATATTTATTTTTACCGGCGATTGACTGAAGGTCGCGCTTTCCGTCTTCATCTTTTTTCAAAGGACCGCCTATGGGGAATCCTACAGTGAAATAAAACCGGCTCCCGACGTTCTGAGAGCTTTCAACGCCGATACCGCCGCCGCCCATAAGCTTGACAAGCTGATTGGCGATAGTGAGCCCCAGGCCGGTGCCGCCGTATTTTCTCGTGACCGATCCGTCGCTCTGTATGAAAGGGTCGAATATGGATTTTAATTTTTCATGGCTGATTCCAATGCCTTCGTCCATGACGCTGAATTCGATATCGACATGCTGCGAGGTTTCTTTTACGATTTCGGTCTTGACGATGACCTTTCCGTTTTCGCTGAATTTAACGGCATTGGAAAGCAGGTTCAGTAAAACCTGAGAAAGCCTTTTCGGATCGCCCGATAAAAACCTGCCGTTTTTGTAACCGTTAAGATAGCTGATATAAATATTTTTTTCGGCCGCCTGCGCCTTGAGCATTGAAATGATTTCGTTAACGCTTTTTTCCAGATCGAATTCGGTTTTTTCGATATCTATTTTTCCGGCTTCTATTTTTGAAAAGTCCAGGACATCGTCGATTAAAGTGTAAAGGCATTTTCCGCTGAAAGTAATATAATCAACCAGTTCCTTCTGTTCGCCCGCAAGAGTGGTCTTTTTCATCATTTCAGAAAAACCTAGAATGCTGTTGAGCGGAGTCCTTATTTCATGGCTGATATTGGCAAGGAACTGACTTTTAGCTATATTGGCCGAATTTGCAGCCGCTTTCGCCTCTTCTGCAATGCGGACGGTCTTTTTAAGTTCGTTTTCTATTATTTTCTGATTTGTAATATCGACGGCGTTTATTATGATACCCTTGACCGAAGGCTCGTTGATCATATTCGCCATGCGGACTTCGATAACGCGGCGTTCGGAATTTTTTTTGAAAAACCCCACTTCGCAGCATTTCCTGGCGTCGCCGGCGATTATAAGGCTGTTGAATTCCTTCATGAACGAAAGGGCGTCGTCAGGATCGAGAAATTTTATAAAGCTCTGATTGAGCATCTCGCTTTCGTCGTAACCGAGTATTTCTTTAATGGTAGGGCTGCTGTATGCGATCGTGCCGTCAACGTTAAGTATCTGAATTAAAACAGGGCTGTTTTCTATAAGCGCCCGGAAAAGCTTTTCACTTTTATTAAGGCTTTCTTCAGCCTGTATTCTGGCGCTGATATCGCGTATCATAGAACATATGGTGGAACGGCCGTTTAAAGAATAACAGTTGGCGAACACTTCTACCGGAAAAATCGAGCCGTCTTTTTTATGATGGTACCGTAAAGGCACGTGAACGCTCTCGCCGATTTTTATAGTTTTAAAAAGCGCGGCGCTCGCTTCCGACTCGAAGCTGACGTCAAAAGCCTTCATATTTAAAGCCTCTGCCGACGTATAGCCGTAGAGTTTTATCCACGCGTCATTAACGTCTATAAATTTCGCCGTTTCGACATCGGCGATGGCGATGGCGATAATCTGGTTTAAAAACAACTGGCCGTGTTTATCGTCCGCGCTTAAAATATAACCGTTACATTTGTTCGGGATATCTTTCATATGATTATCTCTCTATATAATTCATTGTTTTTTTGTAATACATTTTAATATAAAATCAAATAAAATGCAATCACAATATCAAAATATAAAAATCCTTAGTATTGCATATTTTTATAAAATTTTGCTATAACTATGTTAGAAGTTTATAATTATCGAAAAACAGGATGAGTGATAGTTATGTATAAACATTTTTTTACGTCTTTTATGGCAATCGCAGTTTTCGCTTCGGCTCTTTGCGTTCCATCGCCGGCGCGGGCGGACGCGATTAATAACCCCGTCAACGGCACCGTCACGGTCGAAATGAATCCGCAGGCTTCCCAGGTCGTTCAGGCCGGCGCAGAAACGGCCACTTCTTCCATTGAAATAACGCCTGCGGAAGAACAACCCGCCGCGCCGACTGCTACGGTCGAAATAACCGCCATTCCCTCGGTCGCGGATACGGCCACATCGGAAACGGCAGTTAAAGCTGACATCCCCGCCGCCGTTTCAGCCGAAGAAACTCAGGCCGCTCAGACTGCGGAAACCGCTCTCGGAAGGCCGATAGCCATAATGGTCGAAAACGAGCCGCCGGCGCGCCCGCAGAGCGGCCTTTACGCAGCAAAAATCCTGTTTGAAATTCAGGCCGAAGAAGTTACCAGGTTTATGGGCGTATATTACGATCTGACGAAAAGTTTTGAAATAGGCCCCATCAGAAGCGCGCGCCATTACTTCGTCGATATCTCCACCATGTTCGACGCGGTTTACGTCCATGTCGGCGGTTCGCCTATGGGTCTGGCTGAAATAGCCGAAAGAAAAATAAATAACATAAACGATATAAAAGGCGACAGGGGTTTTTACAGAACTTCGGAGCGGCGCACTCCTCATAATCTTTACGCAAAGCTGCCGAATCTCAAAAAGGAAATGGAGCGCAAGAAGTACAGAACAGAAACGGCGAAACCGATTCCTTTCGAGTTTACCGATACCAAGCTCACTTCGGCGCAGCTTCTGGAAAAAGGTATCCAGGGAGCTCAGATATCCAATGTAATTATCCCTTACTCACGCGGATACAAGGTCGGCTATGAATTCAACGCGCAGGAAAATAATTTCACGAGGCTTTATAACGGCAGGCCCTTCAAAGACCACCGCGATTCAACGACGGTAAAGGCCGATAACGTCGTGATAATGCGCTGTAATATGCATATAATAGACGAACAGATGCGCCATGAAATGGACCTTTATCAGGGCGGCACATGCGAAATATTCATAGGCGGGCATTTTATCGCCGGCACATGGGACCGAGACCGTTCGAGCGGGGTTTTCAAATATTACGATTCGTCTCTGAACGACGTCAAGTTCAATCCCGGAAATATAATAGTGCACATAATAAAGCCCGATCAAATAATAACGGTGGACGATCAAACGTACTCGTATGAGCGCAAGGCTAAAGCCAAAAAGGGAAAGGCGGCCAAAAAGAACCGCCAGGGAAGCGAAACGGAATCAGAGGAAGGCGCGGTAGATTAAAATGACGAAATAGAAAAGGCCGCCTTTATTTGAAATTATGAAAATTAATTAAATTATAAAATAAATACTGATATTTTAAGGGAGGACTAATTATGCCCGATTTAAGTTATAAAGACGTAACGCCCATAGGCGGAGAACTAGGCACCTCGATGAGCAAATTCTGCGAAGACGGAAGGATCATAGCCTTTTCGTCGGTGGTCGGCGACGGGCTTTCAGACAGCCTCGAAGCCAACTGGCAGAAAATGAACCGATCCACCGATCACCGCTGGATCAGAAATCTCGCTATTTATGACGATTCTAAAAACATGTGGCGCTATGTCGGCGCCATGAGCCGAAACTCCAACCAGATCAACTGGTTCACACATAAGGGAGTCATACAGAATTACGCCGACGCTTTCATAGGAATACAGGCGGGGCTTTTCTGCCTTTCACAGGAACGCGAGGAAAACGAAAAAGAGCCTCTGAAAAAAGTCGGCCTGGGCTTCGGCATACCAGTAAAAGCCGGAGAAGTGGTTGCGGAAACGTTTTTCAACTACATAAAAAGCCGCCTGAAAGCTGAAGGAAACGAAAAATACCTCTATATAAAGGCCAAAAACGTCGCCACGGGCGAAATAAAAGAATTAAAAATACAGTTCGCCTTCATTCTGCTGCAATTCCAGGCTTACGGCGCTTATATGTCTTTCCTGATGAAAAAATTCGGCATGAGGCTTTACAACACCTATGTGGTGGACGTGGGTCATGGAACGTGGATAAAGCTGCCTGTAATAGAAAACGAAGCGGACATAAACCTTTCGGATTCCGTTCCCGAAGGCATTTTTACCGTGACATCGAATATCTCACAGATTATCTTCGAATCTTCCGGACAGCGTTATAAAATACCTGAACAGCGAATCATGGAAAAGCTGCCGCGAAACGAATATAAAGTCGAAGTGCCCGGCAGCGGCATTTTCGATTTCAAAAACATACTCGACAACGAATGCTCTAACCTTTGCGAGCACATAATCCAGGCCGTAAAATCCGATCTGGTTTCGATCAACCGCAAAGGCAAGACCATAGATTATTTTGCGATGGTAGGCGGCGGGGCGTCGCTAATATTCGATAAATTCAAGGAAAAAATACGCGCCCACTATAACTGGAGCGAAGAAATCGCACGCGACAGAGTAATATCGGCGATCGAACTGGGAATCGACCACAGATATGTGAACTCGGTAGGATTCATGCTTCTCGCCCGCGATCAAATAGCTCTCGAACTCGAAAAAGAAGTGAATCCCGATTTCGAAATAACCAATATATCCACCGACGACCTGGAAAATTTCAGAATATGATTAAAAAAAACTTAAAAGAAGCGGAAGAAAAAAATAAAGCCTCTCTGGAACTGTTTCTCGACAGGGAAACTATCGCCATAATAGAAGCGCAGTGCGAGGAACACAAGACCGGCCGTGACAGATTTATAGCCGTAGTTATAAGGCTTTTCCTGGATTTTTCATATATCGCACGAACCGTCGGCAAAGATATTTTCTCCTTCCGCGACGAGATGATAAAAGCCATCGTGAGAAGCAGGGGCGCCGGAGCCGGCGAACTCATAGACAAATTAAACGAAGCCGAAAAGCAGGCTTCGAAAAAAGAGGCCGTAAAACCGCCGTCGGACTTGAACGCGCTCAAGGAAAAATTCAGCGGCATAATAAACGAAATGAGCGAACTCAAGTCTGCGGTGCTGGAATTGAAAAAGTCTCTCGCCGGTTTCGGGCCGAACGTCTCCGCGACAGAGCAGGAAGCAGACCAGATCCGGTCCGCCGAGAAGAAAAAAGACCGTCATCGGCCGCCGGCGGGCGAAACGCCGCCGGAAAGCAAAGCCGAAATAATAACTATCGACGAGCTCGCCTCGGAATTTAAAAGCTCCGCGCCGCCGTCATATAAAGATAAACGAAAAAAACTGAATAAGCTGAAATTTTAACTAAATAGAAAACGCCGGCCGCCTGAAAATGCGGCCGGCGTTATTTTTTAAAATGCGTTTTTACGATACGAGGGTTTTTACCTTTTCGAATTTGCCTTCCATGCCTAAATCAAGAATCTGCTCCGCCAGAGCGTTGTTTACGTTTTTGCGCTCGACGATCATTTTAATGTACTTTCTTTTGGTATCGGCCACCAGGTCGATTTTTTTCTTTTCGCTCAAATATATGAATTCGTCGAGGCGTTTTATTTCGTCCATAATTTTTCCGCGCTTGCTTTCAATAAAAGAGTAATACACCCTGCCGCATACGATTCCGTACAGCGGGCTCAAAATCACGTTCATCGCCATCGTGACTTTAAAAAAAAGCGCCATTTCCGAGTAATAAAGAAGCGCGTAACCGAAAAGCGCTGTAAATAATATCATAAATACGAAACAGCCGGAAATAGTCTTAACCAGCGAGTAAATCTTGTTATTGCGCCAATCGTCGGTCGGCAGAGGATCTCCCTCGCCCAGGCTGGTTTTTTTATAATTGCCGAGGAACGTTTCGGTTTCCAGCACCGGATAGATTTTATTCATCTGAATCAGTTCTTTTATTTTTCTGTCAAAATCTTTTTGCGCCGTGACGAACGGCTTTAAAACGTCGTTGTTCAGCTCGTCGCTGCACTTAAGCGCGATATCTTCCAGAAAAAACTTGAAATCGGAAAAGCTTTTATTCTCGCCTACTTCTTTTATGATCGACTGAAGGCTTTCATTCAATTTTTCGGCCTTCTGCCTCATGGCGAGAAGCTGGAAATAAGCTTTATTGCTTTCGAGCGCGGCGTTTATTTCACGGTTTTCAGCCTTTATGGCCGCTATTTTCGAAGGCATGACCGAATAAGAAGAATCGCTGGTAAGCCTTTCTAAATAATCCTCGATTTTCGAAGTAATTTCAGTCACCGCGTTTTGCGCCTCATTGTAAACGCCGTTATAAAACATGTCTATCTCTTCGAGAAGGTTGTCGAACGCCCGGTCGTATATCATCTGAAGCAGAAAAATATTATTGTTTTTAACCAGATCCAGCATGAGGCTCATAGTCTGCTGAAGCTCGGCCGTATACGAAGGCGAACAGGCGAGCCCCTGGGCATAACCGTATATGGCCGAAGGATTTTCGGGGTCGATTTCGTAGGCCTGCTTAAGCGTGCTTAGCGCCTGAGGATAAGATTCGGGCATCGAATTCAAAGCTATCAGCCTGTATATGAGCCCGCAGAAAAGAGTGCTCTGCACGAAAATTTTTTTAGAGCGAGACTGGGCGAATTTAGCTGCTTTTTTAAAAAAATTTAAAGCGCTTTCATGCTCCGCCTTTTCAAAAAAACATAAAAGGCCGAGCTGATAGCAGCTTAAAAAATCGCCGTAGTTCTTTTCTTCGGCGTTTATAAAACTGATGAATGCGTTTTCGATATTGCCGTTTTTATAATAATCTTCGGCTTTTTTCCTGTTATGCCGAGCCATTTTCGCTTCCGCCGATTCGTCGGCGGCCCCGGCATGAAACGGCTTGAATTCGTCGCTATTTTCGTAATCATACCATAATACCCGCTTGGCGTATGAATAATTGGCTATGGAACATATATTATTTAAATCTTTGGAGATTTTAGCGCCGAATTCCTTGCATACGGGATCTAAAACCTGCTGGTTGATAAACGAGGCGAGCAGTTCCTGCCTGCTGTATAAGAGCGCGGATTCATTAGCCAGGGAGGATGTCTTGGAAATAGTTTCTATTTCACGCTCAATCTGCGAAACGATCATATTAAAAGATCTCGAAGCCTGCGCGAAAAAGCCGTTATCACCCGAATTGAACGAATTTTCGATTATGCGGTATATGCTTCTTATCTGACGGTATTCAATTGAGTCTTCGAGTTTAAATATGCTCATATTTCAAAAAATAACATAAATTTTAATATAAATCAAGATAGATATCCAGGCTATTTGTATTATCGGCAATCAGACTTATTAATTTATCAATTTTTTCAACTAATTCCATCCTGATTTTATTTTATCTTATTTTATCCATTATATCAAGCATTTCTTTTAACGAAGTGTACCCTTGCACCTGAGAGTCCGAGAGTTTTCCTTCGCTGTCGTAAAAGACTATGAAAGGCATATAAGGCGAGTTATATATTTTATTTTTTATAACGGCTCCTTCGTCGGAAGGATTGGTGCAATCGAGCTTGATTTTAACGAATCGTTCCGCGGCGTCTATAAAATCTGGATTTTTAAAAATTTCAGCCTCTATCTGCCTGCACGGAATGCACCAGTCGGCATAAAAATCTATAATTACCGGCTTTTTTTCAAGGCGGGCCTTTTTCATGCCTTCGTCATAATTTTTAATCCATTCTCCGGAAAAGCCTTTTGATTTTTCAGCGGCCTGGTTATAAGCCGGAACCGCCGGAAGGGGAATTTTAACCAGACCCGATTCAAGAGCGCCGGCGAATGCGAGCAGCGAAGCCAGAGCTATAAAAACCATGCCGGCGCCTTTAGCGAAATGCACAGGCAAAGGCGAATTTTCATCGACCGCCGAAAAGACGCCCAGCACGGAGGCCGTAACCACCGAGTAAAGCGAAGCGGCGGCGTACATCAAGTAAAGAGGCGTTACGAACTGCATAAAATACAGAGTCAGCCATAAAATGACTATACCGAAGAAGTTTTT